>NZ_JBEXHY010000137.1:0-12635 GCF_040608295.1 Micromonospora sp. NPDC005197
GCCGCTTCTTCCCCATGCTCTCCATGATGATGGACATCCTCCCGGAGACCCCAGGTCCCCTGTTCTCGGATGTCCGTCAAAACGGGGCAGGCCCACAGCAGCTAATCACGCCGTACCGGCGGGTGGGGCACACAGGGGGCACAAGACACCGTCAAAGGTCGTCAACGAGCCACCAACGATGGCAGCCCAACGTGCCGTGTGAGCAGGCGCCGACCAGTGTTTCCACTGGTGGTAGGACGGCTTTGAGTTCCGCTTCAATGTCTGACGTCTCCCAGCGGGTGCATGCGTCTCAGGTGACCGTGGCGGCGGTGAGGAAGAACGTGACTGCGTATGTGAACCGGTGTGCAACGACGGCGTCGTCGAACTGGTCTTCGAACGCACGAGCTTCGGCCGGGTCGAGTGCGCCGCGTTGAGCAGCTGTGGCAGCCCAGCTGCGGAGGCCGAGGACGTTGTCGACGGCGGTCGGGTTCCGGACCAGCAGTGTTCGGGGTCTGACTGGCGGTCGACGTCGGTGAACCCATGCATGATCGACAGCCTATTTCCGCGATTGCGGCGGCGCTGCTGCCTCGACAGCAACGCTGAGAGCAACCGTGCTGGACGGCGGCGTACCAGCAAGCGCGGAGACGGATGCTACGCCGAGCTGACGGCCCTCCCCGGCGTAGTTCTCCTCGGTTGGCAACACGAGTAGACCACCTACGGCAGTGGCAGACGGGCCATCTGGTCGCTCTGCTCGCGCACGCGAACGCTGAAGCCGTCCCCATAGGAGGCGCCTCGCCCAGCCGGGGGTAGATTCGCCGCCACCACGGGTCTCGACGGGAAGGCCAACGGGGATGGACGCCAGGACGGAAGAACTCCGAGACGCCCATGACGTGCTCTCGGAGTGGTACGCCAAGAACCTGTCCGGAGTGCTCGAGAGCATGCCGGTCGAGCGGGCGATGCTCGACCTGTTCGCCGAGATGACCCTGGCGGTGGGCGCGGAGATCGCGGACGTGGGCTGCGGCACTGGACGGCTTCTTCCCTACCTTGCGAGCCGAGGCCTGTCGCCTCGCGGCGTGGATCTCTCGCCCGGGATGGTCGAGGTGGCACGACGGGAGAACCCCGGCTTCACATACGAGGTTGCCGACCTGCGTCACCTGCCGTTCGAGGACGCCTCGCTGGCCGGGGTGGTCTGCTGGTTCTCGCTGATCTACCTGGCACCAGAAGCCAGGGTTCCGGCCTTCGCCGAACTCGCCCGGGTAGTTAAGCCGGGCGGATACCTGGTGACCGCATTCAAGCACGGCGATGGCACCGGGCACCGTAACCCTCCCGGCAGCCGCGTCGGAAGCTTCGGCATCGACTTCGACCGGTACTGGCTCTCGGCCCGAGAAATGGAGGAACGCTTCACCGCCGCCGGGTTCGCACTGATCTTTCAGGGCAGCACGCCACCCGAAGAACCGGAGCCCTCATACGGGTACATGCTGGTCCGCAAGACCGACTCCGGAATCGGGTAGGGATCACGGTCGTCGACTGTCGCATTGACAAGTCTGCTCACATCGACGTCGGTCGCACAGACCCGCCGCGCCGGACCAGTAGCTTGTTCCGTCAGATGAGACCTCGATCCCACCCGTGTGTATGGCGGGTGGTGCGCAGGAGCGACGCTCGATCCGGGCTTCGCTGCGGCCGTGTCTCAGGGTCATGCGCGGACATGACGGCCCGTTAGGCCAGGGCGGTCTGGTCCTGTTTCGCTGTTGCGAGACGCCTGACCGTCGTCCGGTATCCTCGCGGCCCAGGTGATCGCGCTGACGGGGAGCGGACGATGACTGACGTATCGGCGCAGGCAAGCGAAGGGCTGGCGGCCTTCGCCGCGGCGACGATGCCGGTGTTCATTGAACGGATCCCTGCGATGCCCGCGCGTCTGCTGGGTCGCCTGGCCGTGCCAGAGGAGGCGGATTCGCATTCGGTGGGTGCTCACCGGTTCGACCGCTCGGCCGGTGGTGAGCCCGAGTGCCTGACGGCGTTGCGAGCGCTGGGGCCGCTGCCGGTGGAGCGCCTGCTCGGCGCGCTCGAGTTGGTTGTCGGCCGCCATGACTGGAGTTGTGCGCCGGACCTGGTGGCGGGTCTGTTCCGGCCGCCGGATGCCCAGTATGTGTGGATGGCCGCAAGTGGTCACGATAGCGAGGCGACGTCCGCGACGGCTTTGCTGCACCGACTGCGTCCCGGACTGGCCGACCGTACGGTTGCGTTGGTGCGAGAGCTTGCGGCGCACCCTGTGATCGCGCCGCTGCTGGCAGTCACGCCGGCGGCGACGGATGAGCCATCGATCGCGGCCGAGCACGGCGCAGCTCATCTCGGCTTGGCGGTGGCGGTTGCTGGTGCCGTGGTCCACCAGGCGGCGCCACCAATGATCGTGGATCGTGCCGCCGCCACCGTCGGCCTGGGAGTCGGCGCCGCGGTGCTACTGCTGCGGGACGCACTCATGCCTCCGGCATATGCGGCGGCGTTGCTCGCCAGGATCCGCGCGGAGTACCTGCTGCCGCGTCATATGTCCGGCACGGTGACCGTGGCCGAGCACCGGTTCGGGCTTGCCGAGCACGAGTTACCCGAGCAGGCCGACTTCGCAGGCAACGGGATGGTCGCCGTGGCCGACGGCGGCATCGTCGTGCGCACCGGTGTCGCAGCGGGCATGGTCCGCGTTGAATTGGCCGTGCTCGCGGAAGCCCCGGACGAGCTGGAGTCCGGCTGGGAGGAGATCGTCGAAGTGAGCTGGCGTGCCGCCGAGGGGCGCGCATCAGTGATGGCGCCGGACGGCACGGGCGGCCGCGGCCTACGCCGGCAGACCCCGCCGTGGCCCGGCGAATACCGGACCCGGGTACACGCCCGCGGTCGCGACGACCTCGACGCCGATCTCGAGAGCTACAAGCTCGTCGTCTGGGGCGCACCCGCCGCACCGGAAATCGCCTACAAGCTCACCGACCAACTTGGGCACCGGCTGCGCGGCGAGCCCGAGCCGGCCCGGCCGCCCGAGCACGCGTACCGATGGATTCGCCGTAGCCCGCTCTCCCAGGCGGCGACTGTCACCGTCGTCACTGGCGCTACGGTCGAGCAGGCGTTACGTGCGTTCGGAGCCGACCCGGACCAGCCGGAATCGGTCGATGACATTCAGCGCGACCTGTCACTGCGTCGTGCCATCGACCCCTGGATCACCGTGCTGGACGGCGGTGACGCGGTCCTGGTCGTGGAGGACAACGGCTTCCGCGGCACGGACGCCGCAGTGCTGCGTAACGCGTCGGCCGGTGGCCGGGCCGCCAGCATGTTCTGGAACGTCAACGCCGTCACCCGGCTCTCCTTCGCCGAGGCAGGTCAACTGCTCGCTGCCTTCGAGCCATGGGGGCGCGACGAGTACCCGCCGGAGGTTGCCGCAGCTCTCGCCGGGATCGACTTCGCCGAGCTCGGTGATCGCAGTGAGAAGGGACTGGTCGCGGTCGCACGGTTCACCGGCCCGGGCATCACCGCTGCCGACCTCAACCGGATCCGCGCGGCCGGCATCGGTTACCGCATAACAGGATAGGCACCCAGCCGCACCGCGGTCCGAGACGAGGACCTCAGCCACAGCCATCACGGCGGACAATGGATCCTGTTCCAGCCCGACGTCTACCGCCGAGGTGCTCTAGCGGCTGTCCACCGCCAGTCACCCGCTACAGCTGGCTGCGAGCTACGTGGAGGTAGCTCGGAATATCCATTGCCATCCGATCGGCGCAGCGCCTACCTTGAATGAGCAAGGTCGTCCCGACCAACCTGAGGAGTTCCCCGTGTTGCAGTACGCCTACACCGAAACCACGCGGCTCATGCCGCGCGGCGGTGTCGTGCTGCCCTCGATTGGACGAGCCCACGATCTGTGCGCGAGTGAGCGGAACTGGAAGCCGGGGTGGCGGCGCGAATAGCGCCAGCGCAAGCTGCGAAGCCGCCCACCCTGACAGGGATAGGGCGGCTTTCTCGTTACTGGAACAACTTCATAGGGGCGTAGCTCAACTGGTGGAGCACCGGTCTCCAAAACCGACGGATGCAGGTTCGAGTCCTGCCGCCCCTGCTTTTCGTCCCGGCTTCGGCCGGCGGCGT
This sequence comes from Micromonospora sp. NPDC005197, assembly GCF_040608295.1. Lineage (NCBI taxonomy): Bacteria > Bacillati > Actinomycetota > Actinomycetes > Micromonosporales > Micromonosporaceae > Micromonospora > Micromonospora sp. NPDC005197. The sequence continues at coordinate 4,096 of NZ_JBEXHY010000137.1, forward strand.
TGTAGGTTCTCAACTCCACAGTGGATGGCATTGGTAAGGCCCCGGCCGGCGCCCGTATGGGCCGGCCGGGGGCACTACCTCCGGGACGAGGGAGACGGCTGACCCGCTCGCTTTGGGAGCGAGAGACACGGGGTTCGACACCCCGGTCCCGGACGATGGGGTTGTAGCTCAGTTGGGAGAGCGCCGGTTCGGCAGACCGGAGGTCGAGGGTTCGAATCCCTTCTTCTCCACGCTTCATGGGCCGTTGGAGCAAGCTGGCAGCTCACCTGGTTCTCAGCCAGGAGGTTACGGGTTCGAGCCCCGTACGGCCTACGCACGCAGGATGCGATGCGGTCGTGGTGAACTTGGCGGACACGTCGGTCTTCCAAACCGAAGAAGCGGGGTCGGTGCCCGCCGACCGCTCAACCGTTCCGGGATGCTCTGCTGGCAAGGGCGACGGGACTTTGGATCCCGGTACGAACGCAGGTTCGATTCCTGCTCCCGGAGCTCGCACTTGACCAGCGGAGAAAGTCGTCTCGGATCTGCGAATCCGGAATTCGACTTCCTCTTGGGGATGGTTCGACTCCGGCCGGGGGCTCCACGCGGTTGTAGCTCAGTTGGTAGAGCGCGACGTTGCCAACGTCGAGGTCCCGGGTTCAAGTCCCGGTAGCCGCTCGATGTCTCTTACATAGAGACAATGCGACATCACCGAGTTGACACCTATCGTTGAAGTGCCAGTGGGCCCCGTTCTCGTCATCAACGCCGACCTCGGCCCGCTCCACCGGGTCACGGTCGCCCACGCGATCCGGATGCTCTGCCGGCGGGTCGCCGAGATCCACGAAGCCGAACCCGACCAACTCATCGGCGTGTTCCCCATGCCGAAGGTGGTCCGGCTCGTCCGGTACGTCGTCACCCGGTGGCGGTACACGAAGGGCCCCGCCTGGTCCAAGGGCGGCGTCCTGGCCCGCGACGAACGGCGGTGCGGCTACTGCGAGGGTCCGTCCGTGACGGTCGACCACATCCTGCCCCGCCCGGGGTGGGCAGAACACCTGGCGGAACACCGTCAGCGCGTGCGCGCCCTGCAACCAGCGCAAGGGCGACCGGACCCCGGCCGAGGCCGGCATGGTGCTTCGCATCAGCCCGGTCGTGCCGGCGTGGGGGTCGCTGGCGCAGCGCTGACTCGGCTGGCGGGCCATCACCCCGCCGGCCGCGATGGGAGCTGATGTAACCGGCAGCATCGCTGGCTCTGACCCAGTGCGTAGAGGTTCGAATCCCCTGCTCCCAGCTCGATGCCCTCGTAGCCCAACGGCAGGAGGCACCAGGTCGAGGGCCTGGACAGTGCGCGTTCGAATCGCGCCGAGGGCACCAGGCCGGCGTAGCTCAGTTGGCAGAGCACGCGCCTTGTAAGCGCGAGTGGGCCGGTTCGATCCCGGTCGCCGGCTCCACACACCCGGTGGGTCTCTCGCGGGCCGGGACGCCCGTAAGGCAGGGATAGCGCCCCTGACGGTGATCCGTCGGTGAAAACGGCGGCGCCGCCCTGGCACGCGAGAGACCCACCGGGACCACGCCAGCGAAGCTCACCAGGGCAGAGCGCGCCCCTCGTAAGGGCGAGGATGCGGGTTCGACTCCCGTCGCTGGCTCTCTCGCCGACGTAGCTCAGGTGGTCAGAGCGTCCCGCTCATAACGGGAAGGTCCCCGGTTCGACACCGGGCGTCGGCACGCAGCAACCACGCGCTCGTGGTGGAACCTGGTAGACACGCCGGCCTCAGAAGCCGGTGCCGAAAGGCGTGGGAGTTCGACTCTCCCCGAGCGCACGCAGCACCACCATGGGGTCGTAGCTCAGTTGGTAGAGCGTCGCATTCGCACCGCGAAGGCCGTCGGTTCAATTCCGTCCGACTCCACTCTCCCGGCCGCCGGCCGGGACCATGCTGACGTAGCTCAGTGGCAAGAGCATCCGGTTGTCAGCCGGAAGGCCGCGGGTTCGAGTCCCGTCGTCAGCGCGCAAGGAGGGTTTGCCATAGGTAGGGCAGACGGACTGCTAATCCGTTGCGGCTCCGGCCGTTGTGGGTTCGACTCCCGCACCTTCCGCCAAGCCGTCGTAGCTCAGCGGTTAGAGCACCGACCTGATAAGTCGGGGGCCGGAGGTTCGAGTCCTCCCGTCGGCACGCAACAAGTCTTGCCCCCGTAGCTCAGTGGATAGAGCACGAGATTACGGATTTCGGTGTCGCTGGTTCGATTCCAGTCGGGGGCTCTTTCGGGATATGGCGCAGTCAGGTAGCGCTCCGGTCTGGGGGACCGGAAGTCGTCGGTTCGAATCCGGCTATCCCGACTCAACGGGTAGTGGCGCAGCTTGGTAGCGCGCTCGCTTCGGGAGCGAGAGGTCGCAGGTTCAATTCCTGTCTACCCGACTCATGGAGGGGCCAGCCGACAGATGGCGACGGCCACCGTCTCGAAAACGGTTGGGGTGCAAGCCCGTAGGAGTTCGACCCTCCTTCCCTCCGCCATGCGCCGGTAGCTCAGTGGACAGAGCTGCGGACTCTTACTCCGTAGGTCGTGGGTTCGAATCCCACTCGGCGTACCAAATCCCCCGGTAGCTCAGCGGATAGAGCGCTGGTTTCCTAAACCGGGTCGTCGCAGGTTCGATTCCTGCTCGGGGGACGTTTCGGGCCGTTAGCTCAATGGCGTAGAGCTGTGGACTTTTAATCCGAGGGTTCGGGGTTCGAGTCCCCGGCGGCCCACTGCGGGGTAGAGGAGTTCGGTCGTCCTCGCCGGCCTCATAAGCCGGAGATCGTGGGTTCGAATCCCACCCTCGCCACCAAGCCCTGATAGCTCAGCGGGAGAGCACCGGTTCGACAAACCGGGGGCCGCTGGTTCGATTCCAGCTCGGGGCACGCACACCACCTGGCGCGGTGGACGAATTGGAAGAGTCGCCCGGCTTTCACCCGGGACATGTGCGGGTTCGAGTCCCGTCCGCGCTGCCATTCCCTTGTAGCTCAAAGGTAGAGCGGCCGGCTGTTAACCGGCTGATCTTGGTTCGAGTCCAGGCAGGGGAGCCACGCCCGTATAGCTCAGCGGCAGAGCACCGGTCCCACACACCGGGTCGCCCTGGTTCGAGTCCAGGTACGGGCACTGGCCTTCGGGCCGCAGTTGTGGCTGGCAGGAACCGGTGACCGACACCCGCCGGATATTCGGGGGTACCCGGCGGTCGACCTCATGGAGCGCATCGCCCCGCTGATGGGTGCCCGCCGCCGGGACCAGATCGGCCGGGCCATCGCTGGGTACGACACCAAGCGGCGGCGTCTCCGGCAATCAGAGCGCGACGCCATCATTGCTGGGTTCCGAAGCGGACGCCGCGCGGTCGAGCTGGCCGACGAATTTCGGGTACGACGCGAGCACGTATATCGGCTGGTTCGCGGGCGGTAGGTCAGTACCCGCCAGTCACCCCAAGGGAGTGCGCCACCGATGGTGAGGTGGGCCGGGCTGTAACCCCGGTGCGTTCGCGCTCAGGGAGTTCGAATCTCTCCACTCCCACGCATGCCTGCGTAGCTCAGGGGACAGAGCACCAGCTTCCGGAGCTGGGTGTCGGGGGTTCGATTCCCTCCGCGGGCGCTTCTGCCTGGTCGTGTGCCCGAGTGGTGAGGGAGCGGTCCGCAAAACCGCGTACGCCGGTTCGATCCCGGTCACGGCCTCAACTGCCATCCACTGTCGGATAACGAGCGAGATGCTCAGGTCGACCAACTGTCGGGGCTCAGGACGCGCTGCGCGTCACCGGATCTCGTTGTCGGGGTGGTCGCTGTCGTAGGCCTGACGGGCTTCGGAGATGGCTGCGCGGTGTGCCAGTGACCAGTCGGCGAGTGCTTTGACGAGGTGGGTGAGGCTTGTGCCGGTTGCGGTGAGACGGTAGTCGACCTGGGCGGGCACGGTCGCGTACACGGTCCGAAGGACGAGGCCGTCTCGTTCCAGGCGGCGCACCGTGAGGGTCAGCATGCGCTGGGAGATCCCGTCGATGGCGCGCTGGAGTTGGCGGAAGCGTCGCGGCCCATTGGCGAGTTCGACGATCACGAGAACCGACCACTTGTCGCCCACCCGGTCAAGAACGTCTCGGATGCCGCAGTCTGCGTGATCCGGCTGTCCGCATGGTTCGAGCTCGGCGGCTCCCGCGGTTACTTCGGTGTGCGCTAGTGACACGAGACTGCCTCCTTGTGAGCCACCGGGCGCGGGTCCAGGCTCTCACTGTAGTTACTGAAGAGAACCACGGTAGGGGACCGAATCGCAATGATCATGGTGACCGGCGCCAACGGACAGCTCGCTTCGCTCACACTCGCAGAGCTCGGCGAGCGAGACGTACCCGCCTTGGCAGGAAGTCGCACTCCCACCAGCGCACAGCGCCACCTTGACTTCGACGACCCCGCAACCCTCGATCTCACAGGCGTTTCGACCCTGGTCCTCGTCTCGGCCGGGTATGCCGAGGACGACCAGGTCATCGCGCGTCACCGGACTCTTCTCGACGCTGCAGGCCGCGACGGCGTGGCCCACGTGGTTTACACCAGCCTGACCAGCGCCGGGGACCACCTCGGGTTCGCGCTCGCCCACAGGGCCACCGAGCAAATGATCAAGAGCGGCGGGCTCGCGTGGACCATCCTGCGAAACGGGCTGTACGCCGAACTGTTCGGTGCCTTGCTCGCGTGGACTCCCGACGGCCTGGAATCAGCATTCGGGACCGGTGCACTCTCCGCGGTAGCGCGGGCCGACCTGGCAGCTGCCGCAGCCGTCGTCGCATGCGAGCCCACCGCGCACGTCGGCAAGGTGTACGACCTGGTCGGACACCCGATTACCGCTGGCGGCATCGCCGACCGTCTCGGCGTCGCGCACCACACAATCGACCTGGGTGAGTACCGCACCCGCCTTCTCGGCGACGCCAACCTGCTGGCATTCCAGCCGCCGATGCTGGCCTCAATCGCCACCAGTGTCCGCCACGGGTTCCTCGACAACACCAGCCCCGACCTCGTGCGCCTGCTGGATCGACCGCTCACAGATTCACTCACCGTCGCTGTGGGTGCCACGGCCGCCAGGTGCCCTGGCACGCACTGACACAGATGCTTCACAAGAGTGCCCTCCGCTCATGCCGATGCGCGTGCGAGGGCTTGAGGGGCCGCAACGGCGTTGAGTTTCGCTATGGTGTCCAGCCTGTCGTCCCATGCACCCGATCTCCCGACTTCGAGGAGAGCGTCATGACCGCTACGTACAGGAGGCACGGGTGAGGCTTCTTCTGACGTCCGGGGGCGTCCAGAACCCGAGCATTCGCAATGCGCTGGTCGACCTGCTGGGCAAGCCGATCGCCGAGTCCACGGCCCTTTTCATTCCGACCGGTGTCTATCCCTTCCCCGGCGGAGGTGAGAGCGCGTGGAAGGCGATTCACGGCCAGGCCACGATCCCGCTGTCCCAGCTCGGTTGGAAATCCCTGGGGATATTGGAGCTCACCGCACTGCCGACCATCCGAGAAGAGAACTGGGTCCCGGCCGTCCGGCAGGCCGATGCCCTCCTCGTCTGGGGCGGCGATGTGCTCTACCTGACCTACTGGCTGCGCCAGTCAGGTCTGGCCGACCTCCTACCGTCGCTGAACGATACGGTTTACGTGGGGGTGAGTGCCGGGAGTATCGCGGTCACCCCGTACAACTGCGATGCCGAGTTCGACCTCGAATTCGTCCCCGACGGTAGCGACATGGCGGAGGGCGCTGACCGGGCGCTGGGGCTGGTGGATTTCACGCTGTACCCACACCTCAATCACCCGGACATGGAGGGCACCGAGCTGTCCACCATTCAGAAGTGGGCGTCCGGAATCCCGGTCCCGACCTACGCCATCGACGATGACACCGCCATCAAGGTGGTCGACGGCGCCGTCGAGGTCGTCTCGGAGGGGCACTGGAAGCTGTTCCCCTGATAGCCGCCGCCAACAGCGATCGGCATGCCGGGCGTCAGTGCGGGTACGCGCCGGACTGGGCCGGGCACCACACCAGAGCGAGGCCGTCCAGCACTGTGGATCGCGGGCGAGGAGCCGCTGCGGTTCCTTCGCAGCGGCACCACACCCGTCGCCGGACGCGGACCAGCCTCCATGGCGATCATCGACCCATCCCGCTACGATCCGATATCGATAGATAACTGAGCGTCAATGCGGTGGTGGTCGCAAGCCCTGGACGCTGGCAATCCGGCGCCGCTACGAACGTGGTGCCGGCCTGAGGATCAAGCCGCCTCGACGAAGGGAATCCGGATGACGGAGAGCGCGCAGACCACCGAGAGTCGCACCGTTCCGCCCGCGCGGCCGTACCCGTTCAGTGTGCCCGACCGCCTCGTCGTCGATCCGACCTATGGCGAGCTGCGCGAGAACGAGCCGATGACCCGGGTAAAGCTCCCCTACGGCGAGGAGGCGTGGCTCGCCACCCGGTACGAGGACGTCCGTACGGTCCTCGGCGACGTGCGGTTCGGCCGCGCCCTGTCCGTCCAGCGCGACGAGCCCAGGCTCACCCCGCGCCAGCAGTACAGCGGCATGCTGACCATGGACCCGCCCGATCACACTCGGCTGCGCCGGTTGGTGGCGAAGGCGTTCACGGCACGTCGGGTGGAGGCGCTGCGACCCCGAACCCAGGAGATCGCCGACGCGCTGGTCGACGACATGGTCCGGCTCGGTCCTCCGGCCGACCTGGTGGAGCACGTCGCCACGCCGCTGCCGATCCAGGTGATCTGCGAGCTGCTCGGGGTCCCGTACGCCGACCGCGACCGCTTCCACGTCTGGTCCGAGGCGATCGTCTCGACCACCTCGCTGCCCCTGGAAACGATCCAGGAGTACCTGAACAATCTCTGGGGGTACATCGGTGGTCTGGTCGCCGAGCGGCGCCGCGACCCGGGGATCGACGACCTGCTCGGCGCGTTGGTGCGGGCCCGCGACGAGAATGAGGATCGGCTCAGCGAGACCGAGCTGGTGGAGCTGGCCGGAGGGCTGCTCGCAGCCGGCCACGAGACCACGGTGACCCAGATCCCCAACTTCGTCTACGTCCTGCTGCACAATCCGGACCAGCTCGCTCGGCTGCGGGCCGATCCGTCGCTGGTGCCGGCCGCGGTCGAGGAACTGTTGCGGTACGTGCCGCTCGGCGTCGGCTCCTCCTTCGCCAGGTACGCCAAGGAGGACGTCGAGGTCGGCGGGGTGCTGGTCCGGGCCGGTGAGCCGGTTCTCGGCTCGCTGTCGTCGGCGAATCGGGACGGTACCGTCTTCGCCGACCCGGACCGGCTGAACTTCGACCGCGAGCAGAACCCGCACCTGGGCTTCGGGCACGGCGTACACCACTGCGTCGGCGCGCAACTGGCCCGCATGGAGTTGCAGGTCGCCGTCGCCACCCTCGTGACTCGCCTGCCCGGATTGCGGCTTGCCGTGCCGGAAGCCGAGCTGGAGTGGAAGCGGGGCATGTTGGTGCGGGGCCTGCTCGGCATGCCGGTGGCCTGGTGAGTACCGCGTGGCGGATCGGGGTGGACTCGGGCCGCTGCATCGGCACGAGCATCTGTGCCGGTACCGCGCCTGAGCACTTCCGCCTGGTGGGCGGCCTGTCCGAGCCGCTGGCCGACGTCGTCGCCCCGGCCGACGTCGTCCTCGACGCTGCCGACTCGTGCCCGGTGGAAGCGATCACGGTCCGCGACGCCACCGACGACCGGCTGATCGCGCCGGAGGAGTGACCCGACCGAGGGCCGCGACGGTCGTGCCGCCGCGCTGGGCGCGAAGACCGGCGCGGGCGGCGGATCATGGTAGGAGCGAGGCCTCGGCGCACGCGTTGGCATTGCTGCGGTCGCCGCCTATGGTGGAGACATGTCCCCGGTGACGTTCCGCTCTCCTGTCGTCACCGGTGTGGCGGCAATCGGGGCTGCCTGCGTGGCGACGGCGGCGTGCCGGATGGTCGGGATGCGAGTGCCGGTCGTCCGCGTGCTGCACATCGCGCCCACCTCCCGGCTGTCGAGCCCGGCGCGAACCGGCCGAGGCCCCCCGCGGAATCGTTGCATCACGGAACGACCGCCAGGGCGAAGCTATCAAGCTTCGGCCCTTTTCTTTTTCCCTTCGAAAGGCAGAGGTAGACCATGAGCGTCGATCATCGAACCGTCGACCAGGGTTGGCTGGCTGATCTGCGAGCGTCCCTGGCGGAAGACTTCGCCACGCAGACGGCTCGGCTACGGGAATTGACCGAGCTCAACGCGGACACCGGCGACCCGAGCGAGGCCCACAACCGGGCCGCACTGCTGGTGGCCACCCGCCGCAACATCGAGCAGATCACCGGTGCGCTGAGCCGCATCAGCGACGGCACCTACGGTGCCTGCACGAAGTGTCGCCAGAACATCCCGGCCGAGCGGCTCGAAATCCTGCCGCACGCGCAGTTCTGCGTGTCCTGCCAGGCGAAGCAGAACGGCTGATTCCCGGTGTGGCTGCCGTGGCGCGGGGGGGACCGCAGCCACAGGCCGGCACGCACGAGATTAATACGCCCCGGGGACGACGTGCAGGAGATAGGAAGAGGGGCGTGTAGGGG
>NZ_JBEXHY010000138.1:0-12623 GCF_040608295.1 Micromonospora sp. NPDC005197
GCCCGAACGGGTCCCGCCGCGACCGTCAGCGTGAGATCTGGCGACGTCAGCGGGGCGCGACGCTCATCCCTCGGCCGACCTGCCAGGAGGCGGCGGGCCAGGCCGTGATGAAGCCAGCGATCAGCCCGATCTGGCCGGCGAACCAGAACGTGGGGCTGTCGGGTCGCAGGGGTGGCTCCGGAAAGACCATGTGATGCGCCAGCGTCAGCCACGCGAACAGCGCCACCTCGAACGCGGTGATCGTCAGCAGTTCGATCTTCACGACTGTGGTCAGCGCGTGCCCGATCTGTGCGACGCTGCGACCCGGCTCGTCGAAGAGCCGAAAGAGAACGGCGATCGTCACCGCCGCCAGATAGTCGCCGGCGTAAGCGATCCACAGCCCGTTCTGGGCCGGGTCGAATCTGACGGCGTACAGGGCGACCTCGGCGACGATGAAGCCGAGAGCGCAGTGCGCGCCACAACGGGACACCTGGGTCAGGATGATGCCCCGGTGGGGCCGTCGAGGTTGATCGTCCCGCCGTCGTGGCGAGAGCGCCTCGGGCCTGCCCCATTTCCAGTAGAGGCAAACGGCCGCCGGACCGACGTAGAGGACGGTTACCAGCCAGACGATCTCCATGACCTTGACCGGCTGACGGTGCCCGTAGAGATAGGTGTCGGCGAGGACGACCGCGAAGCTGACGACGCCGACCGCGAGCGAGGCCCAGGAGAGCGCCAGGAGCCAGGTCGGCTGCATCCTCGCCCCTTCCACGCGCCGGGCGCCGGTGCCTGCCGCGGCCGATGGGGGAGGGGGCTCGCTGACTGGTGTCGACGGCCGAGGACGCCCCACAGTCTTTCACGGCGTACTCGTCCGTACCGGCCGATCGGCCGTTCGTCGTGCTGGCCGCTAGCTGGCGAAGTCGACGCTGGCGAGCGACACGTCGCGATGCGCGGCGAGGTGTTCGGCCTGTGCGGTGATGGCGTCGCGCGTCCCCGCCGACAGTCTCTGCCAGGGCTGGACCGCGATCGTGAGCGTCCTGCCGGACTTGCGGGGTCGCCAGGTGCCCACCAGGTCGCCGTCGACCAGGACGGCGCCCGGCCGACCCAGCACCGGCCACAACTCCTTGGCGTGGGCGGGGTCGGGCACCAGCGTCGCCCGGTCCCTGGCCTGGAGGAACAGGTCGAACGGGCCGAGGAGGCGGCTTGTGGTGGCGTCGGCCGACTCCAGCGCCTTGTCGTCGGCGGACAGCAGCCAGCGCACCTCGCCGTCGACCGTCACCTCGACCACGTCGTCGGGCCAGCGCGCCTTGACGTCCTTCACGGGGGCGTCGAGATAGCCGGCCACCTGTTGCGGGGTGGCCGGGCCGAGCAGGCGAAGGTATGCGCGGACCAGGTCGAACCGGTCGACCGGGGCGGCGGCCCTCGTGAACCCGGTGATGCGGCGCAGGATCGGAGGCGAGGTGTCGAGTTGCAGCTCCAGGCCGGCCCGCGCGGCGGCGAGCCGGAACGGCATCTCGTAGAGGTGCGTGGCGTCGCACACCCGGCAGAACCGCAGGTACGGCTCGGGCAGCACCGTGGCCAGGCGGCCGGAGACCTCTCCCTTGACCGTCGGCGTGGTGACGATGGTCCGCATGCGCGCGGCCACCTCGTCGAGGGCGGCGAGGTTGTCGATGCCGGCAGCCTTCAACGGCTTGGCCGCGTCGTAGATGCGCTTGCCCGCGTCGGCGTCGGAGAACGGTTCGACAGCGGCCACCACGTGGCCCACATCGGCTCGGCGGTAGAGGTGCGGGGCGCCGCGCACCGTCCACAGCAGGACCACGTCCGCGTCGGACATCGTGGTCACGTCGACCCCACGGACAGCGAGGGCCCACCGGGCCCCGTCCGGACCGGTGTTCTGCACCCCGATGCCGAGGACGGCGGTGTCGGCGAGCGTGCCCTCGTCCCGGTCGAGCTGCTGAGCCCGGACGCGGAAGTTCATCACCTGGCGCCGATCAACCATGTCTGCACCCTAGCCACGGCGGCTCGTGCGGTGGGCCCAGGCGTGCAGCGCCCGTGCCGGAACCGCCGCGGCTCACTCCACCTGGGCGTGTCGTGATCCGGACACATCGGCCGCGCTCGCCCTGCACGCCCGACCTCACCTGCGTGGACGGTCGCCGTCGCACCCGCCGGTCCCGACGGGGAGCCCACGCGGGTGTCCGCACGCGGTGCCCCGATGGTGCAATAGGGGCACGCTGATGGCAGCAATGACGGAGGTAGCCGTGGACGGTGTGGAACTGCTTCTCGCCGCCCTGGCGCTCGGCGCGTCGACAGGCGTGGCCGACGCGACAAGCGCCGCGGTCCGCGATGCCGCCGAGAGCTTCCGGGGCCTGGTGCGTCGCCGGCTGACCGGCGAGGGCCAGGAGGCGCTGCGAGCGTTCGAGGCCGGGGGCACCGACTCGGGCGTCTGGCAGGTGCACCTCGCCGACGATCTCACCCGCGCGGGCGTCGACCGGGACGAGCAGATCCTCAGCCTCGCGCGGGAGCTACTGGCGAGGGCCGAGGCGACCGGGGTGCGCACCGAGATCGGGCAGGTCGACCTGCGCGGGGCGAAGGGCGTCCAACTCGGCAGCTACAGCACCCAGCACATCACCTTCAACTGAGGCAACCGGGCAGATGGGCGACAGCGGGCAGCCGGAGGACGACCGGTCGCGCGGCATCGACGCCCGCCACGCCCAGGGCGTGCAGTTTGGCCCCCACAGCCGCCAGTACATCAACTTCGGCCCGGTCGTACGGTCGGCGTACCTGGCGGAGGTGCACCGGATCGCCCCGGCCGACCTGCTCGACCGCGATGCCGAGCTGGCGCGGCTCGCGGCCTTCTGCACGGGTGACGGGTCGGGCGCGTACCTGCGGTGGGAGGCTGCCCCGGGCACCGGGATGACCGCGCTGCTGTCCTGGTTCGTGCTCCACCCGCCCCCGGGAGTACGGGTCGTGTCGTACTTCGTCGTCGCCGGCCGCACCGAGCGGGAGACCCGCGAGGCGTTCGTCGACGTCGTGCTGGAGCAGTTGGTCGAGCTGACCGACCGGTACATGCCGGGTCATCTCACCGGGTCCACCCGGGAGGCGCACCTGCTGGGCCGGTACGTCGACGCGGCCCAGGCGTGCGAGCGGCGGGGCGAGCGGCTGGTGCTCATCGTCGACGGCCTCGACGCCCGACGCGACGCCTCCGCTGTCGCGACGCTCCTGCCCGACCGGCTGGTCGGTGGAATGCGGGTGGTGCTCGGCACCGACCTCGGGTGGCGCGCCCCCGCCGACCTGCCACCGCGGCATCCGCTGCGGGAGCCGAACCGGCCCCACCTGCTGGCGCCGTTCGTCGGCCCCGACGAGCGCGCCCGGCGGGAGGCGGAGGACGCCCGGCGTGCCGACGAGCGGGCCCGGCGGGAGGCGCAGCGACACCAGGCCGCCGAGGAGCGCCGCACCGCGCAGCGGCAGATCGACCAGTGGCAGGCCGCCGAGGCGGAACGGGCCAGGCCGGCGGCGCGGGCGGCAGCCGTGCGGCGGGCGCTGACGTTCGTCGCCGGGTGGACGGGCCTCCTCGTCCTCGTCACCTGGTTGGCCCGGGGTTGGCCCGATCCGCGGGTCGCGGGCATCCTGAGCGCCCAGCTCGTGGCGGGTGGGCTGGCCGCCGCGATCGTGCTCGTACCGTCGGCGTTCCGGCTCGGTGCGGCGTACGCGTCGAGGCCGGCCTCGCCGGCCGCCTGGATCGATGGATCCCGGTACGGCCTGCTGATGCAGGTGATCGCCTTCCTGGTGTTCGTCGTCCTGGGCGGAGCTGGCGCGGGCGACTACCTCGACGCCCTCGACGACCGGCAACTGGAGCGGTCCGTCGGCCGGGCCGGGGCTCTGCCCTCCTTCGACGAGGTGGTGGCGTTCCTGTTCCTGCTGCTCATCGCGGTCGGCTGCGTCGCGGCCGGCCTGTACCTCGCCGCGAGAGCCGTCCGACCCTGGTCCGAACGGCACCGGGAGCGGGAACGAGCGTTTCGGGCACTCGTCGACGCGGCGGCCGCCGCTGCCGCGCGCGAAGCGTCCGCGGGAATGAGCGCCGACGTGCTGTCCCCGCGAGCGGCCGACCGGACCAAGGCGTACCAGAACATGCTGGCCCGGCTGGGGCAGCGCCGGCGTCACCCGCCCCGCTAGGTGCCGTCGTCGGCGAAGGCGCGGGGTGTGAACGGAGTCAGGAGGAGATCGGTGAGGCGCTGCGTGGCGTCCTTGTCACCGGTCAGGTCAAGCACGCCCGCGTCCACTGCCGCCGCCACGGTGATCTGGTGCCCGCAGACGGCTCGGAGGGTGTCGATGTCGGTGGTGAGTGTCGCGTCGGGTTCGGGGGTCGTGCCGCAGCGCAGCTGCACCGAGTCGTCGGCGACCTCGGCGAGGTAGGTGTCGGCGTCGATGTGGAACGCGTAGACGCCGCGGAGATCGGCCGCTCGCGCCGGATCGAACCCCGCCTTGATGGTGAGCAGCAGGGAGTCGATGCCGAGAGCGCCCTCGGGGAGCTGCGGGGACTGGCTTCCCCAGCGGCCGAACTGCAGCAGGATGGGCTCCAGTGCGCGCCCCCATTCGGTCAGCTCGTAGAGGTGGACACGCGTCGGCGGCCCCAGGTCCCGCCGTCGCACCACGCCGTGCTCGGTCAGCTCGCGCAGCCGCTGGCTCAGCACGTTCGGGCTCACCCCGGGGAGCCCGCCGAGCAGGTCGTTGAAACGCCGGGGGCCGAGCAGCTGCTCGACACCCCCGTGGCGCGGCGCCTGCTCGGGGCGCCACTGGCCCGGTTCGCCTACACCAGCGGGGACGGGACGCCGCGGCTGATCCCGGTGAACTTCCTGTGGACCGGCGACGAGCTGGTCGTCGGCGCGTTCGCCGGCACGTACAAGATCCGCGACCTGCGTGCCCGACCGGACGTGGCGATCTGCATCGACACCGCCGACGGGCTACCCGAGGTGCTCATGCTGCGCGGGAAGGTCACCCTGACGGAGGTCGAGGGCGTCCTGCCGGAGTACGCCGTCATCCAGCGCGCGGGGATGGGCGACGAGGTGGGCGACACCTACCTGACGGCGATCGACAAGCCGGGCCTCCGGATGGTCCGGATCGGCCTGCGCCCGACGTGGGTCGGAGTCGTCGACTTCCAGGAGCGCTTTCCCGACCGGACACCGGAACCCGTCCGAGCCGCGCTCGGCGGCGGTCGCTGACCAGCATCAACGCACCATGATGGAGGACTGGGATGCCGAAGATCGTCGTGTCGATGTGGATCACCCTGGACGGATTCGTCGCCGGCCCGGACGACGAGATGGACTGGCTGCTGGCCGACGACCAGCTGCAGAGGTACGAGCGGGATCTGGTGGAGAGCGCCGGCAGCCTGATGCTGGGCCGGGTCACCCACGCCGACTTCGCCGGCTACTGGCCGGTGGCCGCCCGCAACCCCGACGAACCGGCGGCCGTCCGCGGATATGCCCAGCGACTCGACGCCCTGGAAAAGATCGTCGTCTCCGCCTCGGGCAACATCGCAGACTGGAAGGGCACCCGGAGGATCGCGCGCATCGACCCCGACGAGATCGCCGAGATCGCCGAGATCAAGCGTGAATCCGGCGGGGACATCGTGGTCTACGGCAGTCTGACGGTGATCCGCTCCCTTGCCGATCTCCGGCTCATCGACGAGATCCACCTCCTGGTGCATCCCCTGTTCCTGCGCCAGGGAAAGGCGCTGTTCGACGGCGGGCGACCGCCCGTACGACTGGACCTGGTGTCCGCCGAACCCTTCGAGTCCGGCGTCGTCCTCATGACGTACCGCCCGCGGGGTGCTGCAACCGGGCGGTCGACGCCGAGAAACTAGAGTCGGTGGCGTGCGGATCCGGATCGAGGGCAGTGACCTCCCAGGCCGTCGGGCCGGCGCGGACGCCGACGCGCTGCGGCTCGGCAACGTGCACGTCGGAATCCAGCGCAAGACCGAGGTGATCGATCGCGTACGGGCCGACGCGGGCACGGCGAGCTGGTACGTCGAGGTGTCCAGCCGGGAGGTCGACGGGGTGCTGGACGTCGGCGGACCATTCGTGCACGGGCGCCCCGGAGCGCGGTTTCTGTACCTGAGCTGGGGCGCGCTGTCCGATGACGGGTTCGCGATGTTCCGGCGAGCGAAGCTGATGTTCACCGACATTCCGACCGAGCTGCTGCGCGCCGCGCACGAGGGCAACGGGCTGCTGGTGGGCAGTCTGGGGCTGACGGACGCGACCGGCGGGCCGGTGTGCGCCCGGGTCCACCCACCCGCCATCACCTGGACGGTGCGACAGCCGCCGGTCGCGACGTCCACCCGGCCGCCCGTACCAGACGGACGGCCGGGGGAGGGGACGTCGTCAGGCCACCAGTGAGACCCGCCCGTTGTCCAGGTCGTATCGGGCGCCCACGACCCGCAGGGTCGCCCACCGGGCGACCCTGGCCGCGCGAGGCGACCGGGGGACCCGGCGGGGGGAGTGGGTCAGCGGACCTCGCGGTCGAGGGCGGCGACCTCGCGTACGGCGGTGGCGACCGCCGCGAAGTCCTTCTTGAGGATCGCGCCGTGGTTGCTGGCGACCTTCGCGCCGACCCGGATGTTCGGGTTGCGGACGGTCACCGCGTCGAGGCTGGCACGGATGCGTTCCTGCTCGTCGCCCTTGCTGCCGAAGGACGTCCCCGACGCGACCACGTACCGCACCGGAACGGTGATGGCGTCGAGCACCGGGCCCAGCTCGCGCTCGGCGGAGAGCCGTCCCAGCTCGATGTTGCTCTCCGCCTGCTCGTCGGCGTTCATCCGCGGGACCAGGCCCGTCGGGCGCAGCAGCGGCATGAACCACCGCATCCGCCGGAACAGCTTCCGGATGCGCCGCTCCATGGCCTCGTCCAGCCAGTCGTGCGGGAACGCGCCGTCGACCAGCACCGCGCCGACGGTACGCTGCGGGTTCCGGTTGGCCCAGTGCGCGCCGACGACCGCGCCGTACGACCAGCCCACGAGCACTGCCCGGTCCACGCCCCGGGCGGCGAGAACGGCGTCGACGTCCCGGACGGCTGCCTCGAACGAATAGTCCGCCGAGCGCCCCGACTTTCTGCCGCGGGCTCGCTCGTCGTAGGTGATGTGCCGCCACCCGGTGCCCAGGTCGGTGATGACGCGTCGCCAGTACCCCTGGGTGGCGAACTGGCCGTTGAGGAAGACCACCGGGATGCCCGAACCGCCGGTGTCGGTGACGGCCAGGGCCGTGTCGTCGACCGGCACCATGCCGGTCCAGGTCGAGCTGGTCGAGGAGGAATTGTTTGTCGTCATGGTCGTACTCCTGAGGGGTTGGGGGTTCAGAGGCTGCGGGCGGTGATGTCGCCGTGCGAGGTGGTGGCGTGGATGTCGAGGTCGGCGATGCCGGTGTTGGTGAGGGCGTTGCTGACGCGGCCGTGGCCGGTGCCGGCGTCCAGGGCGGCCGAGACGCCGCTGGCGGCGGCGACCGAGATGTCGCCGGACTGGGTACGCAGCACGACCGCGCCGCGCCGGGCCTCGGCGACGAGGATGTCGCCCCGCGTCGTGCTGATCTCGGCCGGGCCGTTGAGCCGGCCGACCTCGACGTCGCCGTCGATCGCGGTGAGACGCACGCTCGCGGCTTCGTCGATCTTGATGTGGCGGTACGCGCCGTCGACGGTGACGTCACCGAGGCGTCCGACGCCGCGCAGCTCGGCGCTGGCGGCCCGGACCTCGACGCGGGAGTCGGCGGGCAGTTGGACGGTCACCTCCACCGAGCCGGAGGGGCCGACGAGCTCGTTGGCGGGGGTCGCGGTCGTGATCCGCAGGACGCCGTCGGCGTACGCGATGGTGGTCCGCTCGGCGGCCCGGGTGTCGCGGCTCCGGCCGGCGTCGGTGGGCCGGACCTCGACTGTGGTGTCCGCGCGGTCGGCGGCGATGAACTGGACGCGCCCGGCGGGGATGTCCAGGACGGCGGAGATGGGGGCGGGGGTCGGGAAGCTCTGCATCACGTTCTCCTGGTGCTCGTTCCGGTGTTTCTGATGTGGGAAACGCTACGTTGCTTTCCATCAGCCGGCAACAAGTCTGTTGCGTCCAAGCAGCATATAAGCAGTTCAAAGGCTTGAAAGTGTTGCAATGGTTCGGAATATAACGCAACGCTACGGCGATGAGCCATTGCAATCGGATGAGGGTGAACGCTATGGTGGGAGCGCGCCGAGGCGCTCCGAGAAACCACCACCGAGGAGATCGCGATGCCGGGAGGCAGACTCACCCAGCAGGAACGCCAGCAGATCGCGCTGGGGCTGGCCGAAAGCCTGCCGTACGCCGAGATCGCCCGGCGGCTCGACCGTCCGACCTCGACGGTCACCCGCGAGGTGTTGCGCAACGGCGGTCCGAACGCCTACCGCGCCGACCTGGCCCACCGCGCCACCGAACGCCGCGCCCGCCGACGCGCGCCCGCCTCCGCCCGAGCGGCCGAGTCGGTCCCGCAGCCGCACGGCCGTGACGCCGAGGCCGTCGCCGAGTACGAGGAGACGTTCACGACCGTCCTCATGGCCTCAGGCCTGAACAAGATGTCGGCCCGGGTGCTGACCTGCCTGTTCACCACCGACACGGGCAGCCTGACCGCGTCGGAACTCGCCCAGCGCCTCCAGGTCAGCCCGGCGTCCATCTCCAAGGCGATCGCCTTTCTGGAGAGCCAGAGCCTCGTGCGCCGGGAGCGCGACGAGCGCCGCCGCGACCGCTACGTCGTCGACAACGAGCTCTTCTACCAGGCGACGATCGCCAGCGCCCGCGCCAACGACCAGCTCGTCGAGACGGCACGCCAGGGTGTCGCCGTCCTCGGTCCGCACACCCCCGCCGCCGCCCGCCTGGAGAACATCGCCCGCTTCCTGGACTTCATCAGCGAGAGCATCACCCGCGCCGCCGAACAGGCCCGTGACGTCCTGCACAGCAGACCCGAGTGACCGTCAGGCGGTTCCGCCCGTCGACGGCGGCCGGTCAGGCCGGTGGCGGGCGAACGCGTCGACCCGGCCCCACCGGCCGGGAATGTCCAGCAACGCGACCCGGGCGAAGGCGGCCGGCAACGCGGGATTCACGGCGAGATGGTCGTCGTGCGGGTCGATGCCGAGCAAGGTGCGCAGCAGCAGCATGGGCGCCCCGCTGGACCACGCCTGCGGGCTGCCGGCGGTCGGGTACCGAACCGGGTAGCGGGTGGTGCTGCGGTCGTACCCACCGAACGCCTCGGGCAGCCGGCCCTGAAAGAAGGTCGCGGCGGACAGGATGCCCTCGGCGATGCGGCCGGCCTCCGTGCCGAACCCGTACCGGCGCAGGCCCCAGGCGATGAAGGAGTTGTCGAACGGCCAGACGGTGCCGTTGTGGTATCCGAGCGGGTTGTAGCGGCCCTGCCCCTCCGCGAAGGTCCGCACCCCCCAGCCCGAGAAGAGCGCCGGACCCATCAGGTGCTCGACGACACGTGCGGCCCGCTCGGGTGGCACGATGCCGCTCCACAGCAGATGCCCGATGTTAGAGGAGAGGCTGTCGACCGGCGTCCCGTCGTGGTCGAGCGCGAGGGCGTAGTAGCCGTCGTCGTCGAGCCAGAAATCGCGGTTGAAGCGGTCGTACAACTCTGCCGCCTCGCGTTCCAGTCGGTTGGCGTAGTCGGGGTCGCCCCAGAAGGCACGCGCCAACCGCGCCCCGCGCATCTTGGCGTCGTAGGCGTACCCCTGGGTCTCGCAGGTGGCCCTCGGGAACCCGGGCAGCCGGCCGTCGACGTAGGAGATGCTGTCCCAGGAGTCCTTCCAGCACTGGTTGTCCAGGCCGGTGGCGCGGTTGCGTTTCTCGTACCAGACGTAGCCGGTCGACGTCAGGTCGGCGTACGTGTCGATCCAGGTCAGGGCCGCGCGAGCCTCCTGCTCCAACTCCATCACCAGCGCGGTGTCGCCGCTCCACCGCTCGTACTCGTCGAGCAGCACCACGAACAGGGGCGACGCGTCGACGGTGCCGTAGTAGGGCGAGTGTGGCTGTTCCTCGAACGCGGCAGACTCCCCGTAGCGCAGCTCGTGCAGGATCCGGCCGGGGTCCTCCTCCAGGACGTCGTCGGACCGGGCGCCCTGCAACGACGCGAGGATCCGCAGCGTCGGCGGGGCCAACGACGGTGTGATGGGCAGGGTCTGCAGGCAGGTCAGCAGGCTGTCGCGGCCGAACAGGGTCATGAACCAGGGCAACCCGGCCGCGGGTACGGTCGCGCCGCCGAGCGAGAGCGGCGCGAAGCGCAGCGCCGCCAGGTCCACCAGGCTGCGGTGGTACACCTGCTGCAGCGCCGCGCTATCGGTGTCCAGTGTCGGCGCCTGCGCGACCCACTCCCGCACGCTGTCCGGCAGAGTGGAGTCGTCCGGGCGCTGCGCCCGTAGGGCGTCACGCAGGTCGACGCCGTCCGGGCGCAGTGCCCGCATGGCGGCCTGCAACCGGGTGGTCCACTGCTGCCCGGGCTCCAGGCGCACGGCGAACCGGAAGCCGCTCGGATCGATGGTGGCCGGCTCGCTCGCCGACACGACAACCTCGCGCCGGTACGTGCCGCGCCGATAGCCCATCCGCAACTCGTTCGCGTCGACCTGGGTGTAGTAGCTGCCGACCTTGTCGTGGAGGTCGAACTTGATCTCGAAGATGTCGGCGAAGTCGGCCGCCACCTCCAGGCGGACGTCCAGGTCGACAATCGACTGACCGTAGTTGAAGATCGTCAGCGACTCGGTCAGGTCCGGGCCGATGTGTCGTCGCCGGATGGCGGACACGTCCGCCTCGACGTAGTCGACCGCCCCGCCCGGCACGACGAAGAACGTGACCTCGTAGTACTGGCTGTCGTCCACCGACAGGGCGGCCATGCGTTCACCGTTGACGGTGAGCACCCAGCGGGACAGGAAGCGGGTGTCGGCGGCGAACAGCCCGACCGGGGTGGCCAGGGAGGAATGCACGTCGCCACTGGCGTCCGACACGATGAACGTGTTCCCGTCGATGCACGACACGGTGCCGGGGATGTCCCTCATCGGCTACGTTCCGCTGGCCGGGCCGACTGGGTGGGGTCGCCGGCCGCTCGCGGAAACAGCCGTCCGATGCGCAACGCCAGGCCGAGATCACCGTCGACCAGGATCTCGCCGCGGGCGATCGCCGCCAGCCCGTTCACCTCACCGCGCGCCATCGCGTCCGCGACCTGCGCGGACACCCTGATGACGGTGGTGGCGGGGTCGCCGCTCCTGGACACCTGCATGTCGCCGTGGTCGATGACGAGGAACCACTGCTCCAGGTCGTCCCCGCTCCCGATGTCGAAGCGCACGCTTCCGCACACCTTCTGGAAACGCGGATCCCGGCAGGCGGCGGCCAGCCGCTCGAAGAAGGCACTGGTCGCCGACATCCCACCTCCCCGGGCGCGCGCTGGGTAGAAACGGATGGCGGCTACCCGCTGCGGGGCGCTGTTAACGCTCAGCGTGGGCGTCGTTCAGGGCGGGACGTGAAGCGGGTCCAGGTGGTCGGCAGCCGGACAGAGGCTGAACAGTGGCTCGGCGGAATTCGGGTGTCGGCGCGGCAGGCGTACCGCTCACAATGTCCGCCATGGCGAGAGAGCGCGTACTGGCGAAGGTCGAGGCCGACCTGCGGCGTGGGCACGTCCACCCCGCGATGCAGCGGCTGACGAGCCTGAACGCCGCGTACCCCGACGACCTGGAGCTGCGCTCCCGGCGTGCCGCGCTGTACCGGCAGGTGGGCAACGTGGCCGAGGCCGGGCGGTGGGGATTCCTCACCGAGGACGCCGGCGCGCAGGAGGTCGTCGCGTTCGAGAGGTCCTACCCGGGCGCCTGGCGACGTCTGCGCGCGTTGAGGGTGATCGCCGACCCCACCGACCGGCTCGGGCCGGTGGCGGGCGCGCGGCTCGCCCAGCTGGTCCGCCAGGCCGAGCGGGAGGGCCCCGCCCCGGTCACCTGGACCGAGTTCGGCCCCCGCTCGGCTGAGCCCGACTCGTGGCGGGACGCGCTGGGTTGCCTGGTGGCGACCGTGATCGGTCTGGTCCTGGTGGCGCTCACCGTCGTCGGCCTGATCACCGTGCTCCGCTGGGCGCTGTAGGAGGACCCGGGTACGCGTGGGATGAGCGGCCTTTGGGCGTTCTGTCCCGAATCGGTCTCCTGGGGTGGGCGTACCGCATAGCGTCACGGAGGCGGACCCACCGCCGGTGCGCCGCGCGTCGGCGGGCACGGCCCCGCGGAAGGGACCGGACATGGATCGAGTCGAGACGGTGCTCCTGCCGGAGCTGGACGGGCCGGTCCCGACGACCCTGCCGAGGGCGCTGGGTCTGTTGAGCCTGGCCCTGGGCGTGGGCGCCCTGGCCGCACCCCGATCCCTCGCGCGACTGACCGGGGTGGACGACTCCCCGGCGGCGCAGGCGGTCGTCCCGGCCGTCGGCGCACGCGAGCTGGTGCACGCCGTCGGCCTGCTCACCGGCCGCCGCCCTGTCGGCTGGGCGTGGACGCGGGTGGCCGGTGACGCGCTCGACCTCACCCTGCTGGGCCGGGCGATGGCCGACCGTCGGGGTGACCGCCGACGGCGCCTGGCGCTGACGACCGCCGCGATCGCCGGCATCACCGCCCTGGACGCGGCCGTC
>NZ_JBEXHY010000139.1:0-12617 GCF_040608295.1 Micromonospora sp. NPDC005197
GCAGGCCATCCCGAGGTAGCGGGTGAGGAACCCGAGACCGCCGCCGAGGCTCGCCGCGGCCGAGGCGATCGACGAGGCGAAGTAGCTCACCTGGGTGTAGACACCCGGGTAGTTGGGTCGGGCGCAACCGTTGCCCCAGCTGACGATGCCGACCTGGATCCACGCGTTGGTGGCGTCGCGGCGGAACATCGGGCCGCCCGAGTCGCCCTGGCAGGTGTCCGTACCGCCGCTGGCGTAGCCGGCGCAGATCTCCTCGGCGGGGATGAGGTCGCCGCCGTAGTTGGAGTTGCAGGTGGAGTCGCTGACGAACGGCACGGTGGCCTTGAGCAGGTACCGCTGCTGGCTGCCACCCTCGCGCGCGGCACCCCAGCCGGCGATGGTGAAGGTGCCGCTGTCGTACGCGGTCGTGGTGGCGATCTTCAACGTGTCCAGCCCGGTCACGGGGGTGGCCAGGCGGATCAGCGCCCAGTCCTTCCCGGCGCCGTTGTAGCCGGGAGCGCGGTAGACGTAGTTGGACCGGACGGTGATCCGGCTGGACGACTGGAGGTCGACCGTCCCGAGCGTCGCGGTGATGCTGGTGTTGGTGCCGGTCGAGCCCACGCAGTGCGCCGCGGTGAGCACCAGCCGGGAGCTGTAGAGGGCCCCGCCGCACCCCATCGAGAGCCGCACCATGAACGGAAACTCGCCCTGCGCGGCGCGGGTGCCGCCGACGACGTTCGGCGTGACGGGGCTGTCGGCCGCGGCAGCGGGCGCCGCGAGGGTGAGGCTGGCCGCAGCCAGCGCGGCGGCCACCAGGCCAGTGAGGGTACGCCAGTGAACCATGCAATCCTCCGCTTCGGAACGGCACGCCTTGTGAGCGCACCTGATCGAGATAGCGGTCATCGTATTGATTAGCATGGATATTGCGGGTCATCCTCTCTGGGTCGTACCCCAGGGTTATGGATCCCGCCCCGCCGGCGGCGACGCCCGCGAGCGGTGACGACCGCCGCGAGACTGACCACCGCGGCGGTCAGTTGCAGCACGGCGCCGAGCAGGTCGAACAGGCTGGAGAGGGCGTCAGCGTCGGGGACAAGGTCCATCGCGGCCTCCGGGTTTCGACCCCCACCGTCCGCGCTCTGCGGAGGGCTTCCCCCGGGCCCAACTGACATCGACGGGCGCCACCGTCAGTATGGCAGCGGCCGGCGAGGCGACCAACCCCGGATTCCGGACCGTGGACCCGACGCTGGCCGGCTCACCGCCCGACGGACTCCTGACCGGCCAGCACGACCAGGCCGTCGGCCGGGACGGACACGGGCGTCGTCGCGCGGTCAGGCCAGACGAGGTAGCCCACCGGCGGCCCGGCCGAACCCCACCGCGCACCGACTATCGTGGCCAGCTGAGCGTCGTCCGTCCCCGCGACACGACGTACCCGGGTGCCCGGAGCGTGCCCGTCGTCGGCCACGATCAGCAGCGCGTCGAGGATCTGCCGTACGCCGGTGATCGGCAGTCCCGGCACGTACGGCTCGCCCGCGTACCCCAGCCGCGGTGTCATCATCGTGCGCAGCAGCGCGCCCTGGCGGATCGCGCCCTGGCGGAGCTGCCAGTCGACGCCGGCCTCGGCGGCGACGAGCGCCTCCTCGATCGCCGACCACAGCCGCGCCGGCTCCCGGTCGAGCAGCCGACGGGCCTCGCGGTCGGCGTCGGCGCAGGCCGTGTCGACCGCCGTGTCCTCGCCCAGCTCGGCGATCCAGGCGACGTCCCCCACCTCGGGCAGCAGCCCCGGCGACTCGGCCGCGACCACGAGGTACAGCATGGCGAGCAACTCCTGCCGACCCTCGCCGTGGTAGAGCCCGCCGACTCCCGTGCCGGCCGGGCCCCGGCTGGGCGGGAAACGGTCGACGAGGTGCGCGGCGCGGCCCTCCGGCAGGGCAGCCGCCCGGCGCGTGTCCGCACGCCGTTCGTCGAACGAGCGCCGTTCGCGGCGGTCGACGAGGAGTTGACGGTACGGGTCGACGCCGATCGGATAGATCGTCCGGCCGTACGTGGCGAGGGTCTCGCCGGGTGCCAGACCGACCGATTCGAGCTGCCGGGCAGCCACCGAATAGGCGACGCCGCTGCGGGCCGCCTGCTCCCGGATGGCGCGCCTGCGGGCACGGCCCGGAACCGGGGTACGGCGGGACGGGAGATCAGACATGACGCCTCCGGTGCAGCCCCACGCACTTCACCGAACGGGCGGCGTGACGGACACACCGGGGGTCGACACGACGGCGCGGAGTCGGCGACTCTTGGCCCCGAGCATGTGGTCGGGCGTGGGCCACCACATCGGGCGCGGGCAGGCGCTCTGCCGTCGCGAGCATATCGCGACCCGGGGCCGTCGGTCGCCCTCTGGAGCCCGCCCCCGGTGTCGGCCCGTGTCGGCGGGGGTGTCGGTGCGGTGTCGGCGCGGTGTCAGGCGACCGGCGCACGCTCTGGGACATGACAACCGACCTGGTGATCGAGGCCGAGGGCCTCGTCAAGACATTCGGGAGGACGAGGGCGCTACAGGGCGTGGACCTCGCCGTACCCAGGGGGACCGTGCTCGGCGTGCTCGGCCCCAACGGCGCTGGCAAGACCACCGCCGTGCGTATCCTCTCCACGCTGCTCACCCCGGACGCCGGCAGCGCCCGGATCGGCGGCTTCGACGTCGTCCGCGACGCCGAGCGGGTCCGGCAGAGCATCGGCCTCACCGGCCAGTACGCCTCGGTCGACGAGGACCTGACCGGGCGGCAGAACCTGGAGCTGTTCGGGACGCTGCTGGAGTTGGGTCGCGCCGGCGCCCGTCGACGGGCCGCCGAACTGCTCGACTGGTTCGACCTGACCGACGCCGCCGGCCGACCGGCCAAGACCTACTCCGGGGGCATGCGGCGGCGGCTGGACCTGGCCGCCAGTCTCGTCGGCTCGCCGGACGTGATCTTCCTGGACGAGCCGACGACCGGGCTGGACCCGGCCAAGCGCGAGGACATGTGGGACGTGGTCCGTTCGCTGGTGGCCAACGGCTCGACGGTGCTGCTCACCACCCAGTACCTGGAGGAGGCCGACGCGCTGGCCGACGCGATCACGGTGATCGACCACGGCCGGGTCATCGCGCACGACACGCCCGAGGGGCTCAAGCGGGTCGTCGGCGGACAGACCCTCGAAGTCCGGCCCGCGGACCCGGCGCAGCTCTCCCGGACCGCGGCGATCCTGACCGAGGTCGGCTCGGGCGGGCAGGCCGACGAGATCCGCAAGGGCGTGCTCGCGGTGCCGGTCACCGACGACACCGCCCTGACCGAGAGCGTGGCGCGGTTCGCCGCCGCCGGCATTTCCGTCACCGAACTCTCCCTGCACCTGCCGAGTCTCGACGAGGTGTTCTTCACCCTCACCGGGCGTACGGCATCCGAGGACGACACCACTTCCCGTACGGAGGTAGCGGCATGAGCACCCTGGTCGGCGCACCACCCACCGCGAGCCCCGCGCTGTCGACGGTCGCGGTGAACCCGCGACCGTTCCGGCTCGTGCGGCACTCGCTGGCGCTTGCCAAACGCAGCCTCATCAAGACCTGGCGGACGCCCGAGGCACTGATCGACGTCACGCTGCAACCGGTGCTGTTCCTCATCATCTTCGTCTACATCTTCGGTGGCGCGGTCGCCGGATCCACCCACGACTACCTGCAGTTCCTGCTGCCCGGAATCCTGGCGCAGACGATCGCCACCGGGTCCATCGCGATCGGCGTCAACCTCAACACCGACATCGCCAAGGGCATCTTCGACCGGTTCCGGTCGCTGCCGATCCCCCGCTCCGCGCCGCTGGTCGGCGCGGTCCTGGGCGACGTCGTCCGGTATGTGATCGTCACGGTCTCGACCCTCGCAATCGGTTACCTGATGGGTTTCCGGATCGACACCGACCCGTTCCGGGCGATCGCCGGGTGCCTGCTCGCGGTGCTGTTCGCGCTCTGCCTGAGCTGGCTGCCGGTCTACGTGTCGATGAAGGTGCGCACCCCCGGCGCCGTGCAGGGCCTGATGTTCGCGCTGATCATGCCGCTGAGCTTCGGGTCGAACGTGTTCGTCGGCACCGACACCCTGCCCGGCTGGATGCAGGCCTTCGTGAACGTCAACCCGATGACCCACCTGGTGGCCTCGGTACGCGGGCTGTTCCTCGGCACCCCGCTCGACGCGCACGTGTGGTGGACGCTCGCCTGGTGCGCCGGCTTCGTGGCGGTGTTCATGCCGCTGGCGCTGCGCGCGTACCGCAAGAAGGTCTGACGCCGGGCTAGACGAGCAGGTCCTCCATCAGCTCACGGATCCGGGTGACGGCCGCGGCCACCGGCCGGGCGCGCCAGGCGGACACCAACGACTCACGCTGCTCCTCGTCACCGAGGGCGGCGTCGAGTCGTTCGCTGCGCCCGCTCGGGAAGAACAGCTCCATGTGCGTCCCGAGCCGCTTCGCGAGCGCGGACAGTTCGCGGGTGGTGGCGATGTCGTCCCGGTACGCGGCGAGTTCCGCGCCGCCCGACGCCCACGCCCCGATCACCGGCAGGTCCTTCGAGTTCAGCGCGTCGTCGCGGGCGAGCGCCAGCAACGTGGCCGCCTGGGCGGCGGCGGTGCCCGACGCCCCCCGCGCGTCGGCCACCCGCAGGTACAGGACCGCCACCGAGGCCCGCACCATCACGCGCGGCTGCGGTGGCGGTCCGATCCAGCCGGCGAGAGTACGGTTCACCGCGTCGGCGTGGGCGAGCGCCTCGTCGTAGCGCTTCCGCTGCCAGGCGAGGTGCGCCAGGCCGAGAAGCGCCTGCGCGACGTCCATCTGCTCGGCCTGGCCCGGCGTCGCCGTCTCACCGAGTCGCCGCTCGGCGTCCGCGTCGCCGGTCAGGGCGAGCTGCACGTCCAGTCGCACCCGGATCGACCGCGCGTCCTGCTGGGCGCCGATCATCTCCATGTGCCGGACGCTGCGGGCCAGCCACTCGGCCGACCGTCCCTCCCTGCCGGGGAGCAGGAACTGCCCGACGGCACCCGCGGCCATCGCCATGCCCCAGTGGTCGCCCGCGACCTCGAAGCGGTGGTACGCCTGCTCGGCGTCGTCGATCGACGCCTCCGGCAGGCCGCTGTTCTCCCGTACCGCCGCCCGCGCGATCAGGCCGAGCGCCTGCACGTACGGGTCCGGGTGCGCGATCATCTCGGTCGCGCTCTTCAGGCTCTGCTCCACGTCGGACTCGTCGAAGCCGGGCAACGCCACGGCGAATGCGGTAAGCCGCGGCGACACCTCGGCGGGCCGTTCCGCGAGCAGCGTCCGCAGGGCGCGCCGAGCGAGCACGGCGGGCCGCAGGTCGGCGCTGATGCCGCTGTTCACGCTGATCAATACGCATGTCCAGGCGAGTCGGTCTCCGTGCGGCAGGGGCCGGCCGCTGGCCCGGCCCCGCAGGATCGCCGAGCGTCGACGCCGCTGCGGCTCGTCGACGTTGAGCAGCCCGCGCCCCCACGCGAGGACCTCCAGGTGCAGGCCGCGCACCGTCCAGAGGTGCAGCAGCGCGGTGGCGACGTCGACGACGGCCGGCTCGTCGTCCTGCTCCAGCGCCCACCGCAGGCCCGCGACCAGGTTGTCCTGCTCGGCGGCGCAACGGTCCAGCGCCTCGACCTGGCCGGGGCCCACGAGGCGACCGGCGAGCCCGACGGCCTCGTCCCGGGCCCAGCCGACCAGACCGGCCATCGCCACGCCCCGGTCACCGGCGGCGTCCAGACGGGCCTCGCCGTACTCGCGGACGGTCTCCAGCATCCGGTAGCGGGGCGGCCCGTCCCCCTCGACCAGGGTCAGCAGGGACTGTTCGACGAGCCTCGCCAGACCCCGCCGCACGTCCGGGGTCCGCGCGACCGCGGCGGCGAGGTCCGCGGTGAACGGCGCGGGGATGACCGCGATCCGCTCCAGCAGCGCCCGGTCGTCGGGGGCGAGCAGCTCGCGGCTCCAGTCGACCATCGCCCACAGGCTCGCGTGACGTTCCGGCAGACCTCGCAGCGCGTCGTCGAGCAGGGCGAACCGGTCGGTCAGCCCGGCGAGCACGTCGTCGATCGGCATGTGCCGCAGGCGCGCGGCGGCCAGTTCGAGGGCCAACGGCAGGTTGTCGAGCCGGTTGCACAGCGTGAGAGCCCGCGTGGTGTCCCAGGTCGGCACCGCGCCGCCGGCCCGCGCCCGGGACTCGATCAGCCCGAGCGCGTCGGAGTCCGGCAGGGCGGTCAGTCGGTGCACCCACTCGCCGGCCAGGCCCAGCGGCGCACGACTGGTCGCGAGCACCGCGACCTCCGGGGAGGTCACCGCGAGCAGGTCGGCGACGACGCCCGCCACCGCGTCGAGGACATGCTCGCAGTTGTCCAGCACGACCAGCCCGTCGAGGTCCGGCGCCAGCGCCCGCAACCGCTCCTCGGGGCTGAGCACCCGCCGTTCGAGGCCCAGGTTGCCGCCGGTCGTCGAGGTGTCCGCGCCACCGAGCGCCGCGAGCACCGTGGGTAGCACCTCGTCGGGCGAGCGCAGCCCGGCCAGCTCGACCACGCGTACCGCCTGCCCGGCCGCCGCCGTGCGCCGCGTGACCTCGGCCGCGAGGCGGGTCTTGCCGGCGCCGCCGGCCGCCACGATCGTCACGAGAGCCGACTCGTCCAGCGCCGTGTCCAGGGCCTCGACGTCGCGCTCGCGGCCGACGAGGGCGGTCATCGGCCGGCGCCACGCGGCGGGCAGGGCGATCCGCGCCGGCGGACGGGGTGGCGCGACGACGGCCGGCGCGGTGAGCTCGCCGCGCAGCAGCGCCAGATGGACCTGGTTGATCACGGCTGACGGGTCGGTGCCGTAGCGCTCGGCCAGGTCGTCACGGAGGCGCTCGACCACCTCCAACGCCTCCGCCTCCCGCCCCTGCGCGGCGAGCACCCGCACGAGCAGGGCGGCGGACGGCTCGTCCGGGGGCGTCCGGGCGGCGAGCCGGCGCAGGTCCGCCTCGTCGTACGGCCCCGCACCGGCGAGCGCCGCCTCGGCGCGCAGCGCGGCGACGTCGGCGAACAGGCGGGCGTCCTCGGTGGTGACGATCTCCGGTACCTCGGGGAACAGAGCACGGGCCCGGTCGGCCGAGTCGCGGGCCGCCCGCGCGTCGCCGGCCCGCAGGGTGGCACGCCCGTGATCGAGGAGCGCCCGCGCCTCGACCGCGTCGACGGTGACCTCGTCGGCGGGCAGGCGGTATCCGCCCGGCACCGCCACCACGGGCAGCCCGAGACGGCGTACGCGGGACACGAGCGCCTGCACCGCGCCGGTCGCGTCGTCGGGCGGCGCCCCGTCCCACACCGCGTCCACGAGCAGACTGGTGGAGACCGCCCGGCCACGCGCGTCGACGAGTGCGCGGAGCACCGCCGCCAACCGCTCGCCCCGGACCGGCCGGCCGTCGACGGCGAGGGGACCGAGGATCGTGATCTGCACGCAACCAGCATCCCCCACGCCAACCACCACACTGAGCAGGGTGTCGGACGGCGCGAGGGTCCTCCCGGGTGGGCAGCGCGGCGCGGGATGCGTCCGGGACGGCGTGGTGCGTACAGTTTCGGGTCGGACTTGGGGTGGACCGGCGAATCCGGCACAGGAAACGGGACGAGACAGCGACGCATGACAGTGGACAAGATTGCCCAAAACGGTCAGGACGGCATTGACCGGGACCGGCTGGAGACCTGTCTCAGCGTCTTCGAGGCGTTGGAGGCCCTTCCGTCCGACCACCCGGACGTGGTGCGGGTGCAGCGGGCCACGGCGAAGCTCTACAAGGTGATCAAGCAGCGGCGACGCGAGGAGCGGCGCGACGCCATCCTCGCGGCCGACCGGGCGGTGACGGAGGCCACGGCCACCGGCGCCCCCGGGCGGATCGACGACGAGACCGAGGGCATCCCTCTCGCCTCCCCCACCACCGGCACGACTGCGGGATTCCTGCACAACCCGCGCGGCTGCTACATCTGCAAGCAGCGCTACCGCGAGGTGGACGCCTTCTACCACCAGCTCTGCCCGTCCTGCGCGGCCCTGAACCGGGAGCGCCGCGACGCCCGTACCGACCTGACCGGCCGGCGCGCGCTGCTCACCGGCGGCCGGGCCAAGATCGGCATGTACATCGCGCTGCGGCTGCTGCGCGACGGCGCGCACACGACGGTGACCACGCGGTTCCCGCACGACGCGGTGCGCCGCTTCGCCGCGATGCCCGACAGCGGGGACTGGCTGCACCGCCTGCGGATCGTCGGGATCGACCTGCGCGACCCCGCCCAGGTGATCGCCCTCGCCGACTCGGTGAGCAGCCAGGGCCCCCTGGACATCCTGATCAACAACGCGGCGCAGACCGTCCGCCGCTCGCCCGGGGCGTACGCCCAGCTCGTCGCCGCGGAGGCCGCGGCCCTGCCGGACGGCCCCCTGCCGGAGCTGATCACGTTCGCCAAGCCGGACGGCCCGGCCGGCAGTCTCACGGCCGGGCCGGAGTCGGCCGCACTCACCCCGCACGCGCTCACCGCGTTGGCGTTGACCAGCGGCTCCGCGTCGCCCGAGCGGATCGCGGCGTCCACCGCCATCGACGCCGGCGGGCTGGTGCCGGATCTCGACTCGGTGAACAGCTGGGTCCAGCGGGTGCAGGAGGTCGACCCGGTCGAGCTGCTGGAAGTGCAGTTGTGTAACGTCACCGCGCCGTTCGTGCTGGTCAGCCGGCTACGTCCGGCGATGGCAGCCGCGGCGGCCCGCCGCAAGTACGTGGTGAACGTCTCGGCGATGGAGGGTCAGTTCGGTCGTGGCTACAAGGGCCCGGGGCACCCGCACACCAACATGGCCAAGGCGGCGCTGAACATGCTGACCCGCACCAGCGCACAGGAGATGCTGACCGACGGCATCCTGATGACCAGCGTCGACACGGGTTGGATCACCGACGAGCGGCCGCATCCGACCAAGATGCGGCTGGCCGACGAGGGGTTCCACGCCCCGCTGGACCTCGTCGACGGCGCGGCCCGGGTGTACGACCCGATCGTCCGCGGCGAGCAGGGCGAGGACCTGTACGGCTGTTTCCTGAAGGACTACGCGCCCTGCGCCTGGTGAACGACGCTCGACGAGGAGAAACACATGTCATCTGACCAGTGGCCGACGCTTGACGAGCTGCAGCGCGAGGAGAACGAGCTGGAGCTCGCGGGCCTGACCGAGACCGACGCGTACGAGCTGGGCGTGCGGGCCGTCACCGCCGCCGCCCAGCGGGGGCTCCCGATCTCCGTAGGTGTGTGGCGGACCGGACGGCAGTTGTTCCACTGTGGCCTGCCCGGTTCGACGGCGGACAACGACGGGTGGCTGCGTCGCAAGGGGCGCGTGGTGATGCGGTTCGAGCACTCGTCGCTCTACATGGCCCGGCTCTGCCAGGACAAGCAGACGACGCTCACCGAGAAGTTCGGCCTACCGGCCGCACGCTACGCCGCGGCCGGAGGCGCCGTGCCTCTGCGCGTTCGTGGCACCGGCGTGGTGGGCTGGATGGGCGTCTCCGGGCTTCCGCAGCTGGACGACCACCGCTTCGTCGTCGACATCCTGCGCGGCAACGCGCGCTAGCCCCCCGCAACCGCCGGACGCCGCCCGCCCGCCGCACATCGGCGTCGGCGGGCGGCGTCGGCGGGCGCTCGGCGCGTCCGCACGACCGTCAGCCCGCGCGGCGGTTCGCCCGCAGGGCGCCCAGGATCACGCCGGGTGTGGCCAGCGACAGCGGGTGCTCCCGCAGGGACACGACCTCGTTGAACCGGCGGGCGATCGCCACGTCCGTGACGGTCGCCGTGAGGATCTGCCGGCTGACCCAGCTGGATACCCGGTAGCCGCGCGGGTAGGGCCCGTCGACGTGCGGCAGCGCCAGGTCGGCGGAGGTCGAGGTCGACCAGGCGGCGTCGACCACGACCTTCTGCAGGGCGAGGAAGTGGCGGGCGGGCTCGCTCAGGTCCGGGTCGGAGCTCAGGTACGCCGACAGGCAGGCCGCGTGCAGGGCCGCCGCCGTCATCCCCTGCCCGTACACCGGGTTGAACGACGCGACGGCGTCACCGACGCTGACGAGTCGCGCCGGGAACCGCCGCAGCGCGTGGAAGTCCCGCCGGCGGCTGTCGGCGTGGTGGTAGGTCTGGACGTCGCCGAGCATCTCCTGCTCGGCGACCTCGCCGAACTCCGGCGGGAACTGCTCCCGCAGCCGTCGGACGAAGTCCTCGGCGGTGCGGCCCGGCCGGTCGTTGCCGTAGCCGGCCATCATGGCCATCCACCGGCCGTCCTCGATGGCGAAGAAGGCGGCGCCGGCGATGTCCGTCATGGTCCGCGGAGTGTGCAGGGCGAGGACGACGGTCGCCTCCGGAGACTGCTCGGGGCGGCGGAACAGGGCTGTCGCGTAGTTGAGGTGCACGGACATCCGACGGGTGGCGGGCCGCTCCCAGCCGGCCTGCTCCAGCCAGTCGGAGAGCCGGCTGGACCGCCCCATGGCGTCCACCACCAGGTCGGCGCCCTCGACGCCGGGCACCTGGTCGACCTCGTACCGGACGCCGGTGACCGCGTCGCCGTCGAACACGAGACCCGTGGCACGGGCGGTGACCGTCTTGACGTTGGGCAGCCGGAGCACCTGCTGACGGATCAGCCCTTCCAGGAGGGGCCGGCTGCCGGCCAGGCTGTCGTCGTCGTCGGGTACGACCACCTTCCGTCGGCCGTCGAGGTAGCTGCGCCGGGCGGCGGGCGGCGCCTCGACCGCCCCGTGGGCCAGCGCCCGCTGCCGGAACCCGGGGAACAGCTGCTCGAGCTGGAGCAGGCCGCCGGGCAGCAGCGCGTGCAGTTGCGTCCCCTGTGGCACGCCGGGTCGGGCGCCGCTCACCTGCGGGTCGTCCCGGTCGAGGAGGACCACGCTCTCCGCGTGGTCGGACAGGACCCGGGCGGCCAGGAGCCCGGCGACACTGCCGCCGACCACCACCGCCTTACCCAGGCGCGGGGTTGGTCGGTCGGGGGGTCGCACGGCGTTCAACGCGGCGAAGACCCGAACCGGGGAGAGGGACATCGTGCTCTCCAAGGGTTACGAGGTGTGGCCCCGATCGTTGCACAGCGTCGACCGTCGACCGTCGCCCCGACACGTCCGCCCGGGTGTCGGATACCAACCATGTCGCTGGACGCGGTCGGCGTTCGTCTGAGCGAGGCTGGCGCGCCGCGCGTCCGTACTGTCACCATCACCGGCATGCCTGTCGCACGTCGTACCCTGCTCGGAGCTGGCCTGGCGGCCGCGACCGGCGCCCTCACCGGCTGCGGTGACAGCGGCGGCACCGGGCCGGGCGGGACCGGCCCCGGCGACGCGGTGACCACCACCGACGCCGCGGGGAACAGGGTGGGGTTCGGCGCGGCCGGGAACACCCCGTCGGGTACGCCGAGCGCCTCCCCGTCGCCCGGCGGCGGGGCCACGGCGGCCAACCAGGCCCGGTACGCCCCGCAGCTGACGGCCCTGCTGCGGCGTCACCTCCCCGCCTCGCCGCAGACCGTCCAGCATCACGGCTTTCCCGGTGCGGTCGCCGTCGTGCTGGTCGACGGACGGACGACTGTGCACACCGCCGTCGGGGAGGCGCTGCGCTACGCGGCCGGCCCGAAACTCCTCGCGGCGGGTCAACGCGTCGCGATGCGCCCCGACTCCGTCTTCGACCTCGCCTCGGTCACCAAGGTCTACACCGCGATCCTGCTGCTGCAGCAGGTCGAGAAGGGTCGCGTCGACCTGGACGCGCCGGTCCGCGACTACCTGCCCGGCTTCACCGGCGCCGGCAAGGACGCCGTCACCGTCGAGATGCTGCTCACCCACACCAGCGGTCTCCCGGTGGGCGCCACGGTCACCGGACTGCCCGACAACACCGCACGCTGGAACGCCGTGCTCGCCACCCCGCTGGTGTCGTCGGCGGTGCCCGGGAAGACGTTCCGCTATTCCAGCGTGGGGCTCATGGTCGCCGGCAAGATCGTCGAGAAGGTCACCGGAAGCCGACTCGACCAGGCGCTCAAGGCCAACCTCACCGGCCCGCTCGGCCTGCGCGACACCGGCTTCAACCCGACCACCTGGCTGTCCGGCACCGCGCGGGCCACCCGGATGGTGGCGACCGACGCCCGCTCGTCCCGCGGTCTGCTGCGCGGCACCGTGCACGACGACGTCGCCAACCACCTCGGCGGCGTCGCCGGCCACGCGGGGGTCTTCGCCAGCGCCGCCGACCTCGCCGCCATCGGCCAACTGCTCCTCAATGGCGGCACCTACCAGGGCAGACGGGTCCTCGCCGCCGACACCGTGCGCACGATGCTCACCAACCACAACGCGGGCAAGCCGGCCGTCGACCCCGAGCGCCCCCACCGCACGGCTGCCCACGGTCTCGGCGTGGTGCTCAACCAGCCCTGGTTCATGGGCCGGCTCGCGTCGCCGCCCACCTTCGGCCACACCGGGTTCGCCGGCCCCTCGTTCCTGGTCGATCCGGACCGCAAGCTCGTGCTCGCCCTGCTCACCAACCGGGCGCACCCCAACTGGTCCTGGGCGAATCCCGATCCCGTCCGCGCCGCTGTCGGCGACCTCCTCGCCGCAGCGGTCACCTGAGCGCCCGAGCGGGCCGTCAGCCCGCGAG
>NZ_JBEXHY010000140.1:0-12505 GCF_040608295.1 Micromonospora sp. NPDC005197
GGCCGGCGGCTGCGCGGTCTGGTCGACCAGGCGGTCGAGCGGGCCGCCGGGGTGCCCGCCGGGCTCGTCGACTGGGTGGTCGCCAACGTGACCTGCCCCGGGACCATGGTGGACCGCATTGTGCCGGCCAGCACCCCGGAGACCATCGACGCGGCCCGGCGGGCGCTCGGCGTGACCGACCTGGCCGCGGTGGCCGCCGAGCCGTACGCGCAGTGGGTGATTGAGGACGACTTCCCCGGCGGGCGGCCGGGCTGGGAGCACGCCGGGGCGGTGCTCACCGGCGACGCCGGTCCGTGGGAGCGGTTGAAGCTGCGCACCCTCAACGGCGTGCACTCGGCCGTGGCGTACCTCGGCGCGCTGGCCGGCCGGGAGACCATCGCCGACGCCCTGGAGATCCCGCACCTGACCGACGTGCTGCGCCGGCTGATCGCCGAGGACGTCGCGGCCAGCTTCACGCCGCCGGACGGGGTGCGCGTGGTCGACTACGGCGAGCAGGTCCTCGCCCGGTTCGCCAACCCGGCGATCCGGCACCGCACCCTGCAGGTCGCGGTGGACGGCTCGCAGAAGTTGCCGCAGCGCATCCTGCACACCATCGCCGACCTGCGCGCGTCCGGGCGGTCCGCGCGCTGGGGCGCGCTGGTCGTGGCGTCCTGGTTGCGCTTCGCGCTGGGGTACGCCGACGACGGCGGACCGTTGCCGTTGCAGGACCCCCTCGCGGGGCCGATCCGGTCCGCCCTGGACGCCGGAACGCAGAGCCCGGCCGGCGCGGTGGACGCCGTCTTCGCGCTGCGCGAGGTCATCCCGGCCGAGGTGGCCGACGACGACGAGGTACGCGCCGAGGTGACCGCCTGGCTCACCGCGCTCGGACGACACGGCGTCGAGGCGACCCTGGCCGGTGCCCGGTGAGCGGTGCCGCGCGGGCCGGCGCCCCGGGGACGTCGGCAGTCCTGGCCGGCGTCTCGTGAACGGGTCGGCGCCGCCGCCGACGGTGGCGGTGATCGGGGCGAACGGGCACGGCCACTGGCACCGGCGGGTGATCGCGCCGCTGCACGCCGGCGGCCGGCTGCGATTGGTCGCCCTGGTCGACGTCCAACCGGTGCGCGACGAGCGGGAGGCGCCGGTGCCGCCCGGGGTCGGGGTGTTCACCGACCACCGGGCGATGCTCGCCGCCACCCGACCGGAGGTGGTGGTGATCTGCACCCCGCCGCACACGCACCTGCCGATCGCCCGCGACGCCTTGGAGGCCGGCGCGGACCTGCTGCTGGAGAAGCCGCCGGTGCTGTCGCTGGCCGAGCACGACGAGCTGACCGACGCGCTGGCGGCGACCGGCCGCGTGGCCCAGGTCGGTTTCCAGGCGCTCGGTTCGGCGGCGCTGACCGCGCTGACCGACGCGCTGGCCGCCGGCCGCCTCGGCGCGGTCACCGGCATCGCGACCGTCGCGGCGTGGCAACGGCCGGACGCCTACTACGCCCGCTCCCCCTGGGCCGGCCGCCGGAGCGTGGAAGGCCGACCGGTGCTGGACGGCGCGCTGGCAAACCCGCTCGCGCACGCGGTGATGCAGTGCCTGGCCGTCGCCGAGGCGCTCGGCGGGGCACCACCGTGGCCGGTCGCCATCGAGGTGGAGCGCTACCGGGTGCGGCCGATCGAGGTGGAGGACACGGCGGTGCTGCGGGTGCGGTTCCGCGCCGGCCCACCGGTGCTGGCGGCGGTCACCCTGGCATCCGAGGAGTTCGTGGCGGGCGAGGTGGTGGTGACCGGCACGACGGGACAGGCCGTGCTGGAGTACCCGACGGACCGGTTGCGCCTGCCCGGTGACGTGGTGACCCGCCGCGTCCCCGGTCGACGGGGCCTGCTGGAGAACCTGCTCGCTCACCGCGCCGACCCGGCCGGGGTGCCGCTGATCGCCCCGCTGGCCCGTACCGCGCCGTTCACCGCCCTGCTGGACGCGTTGCGGGCCGCGCCCGAGCCCCAACTGCTCGGCGGGGAGGTTGTCGACGCGGTCGCCGACGGTGACGAGCGGGTGTTGCGGATCCGTGGCGTGATCGAGGTACTGCGTCGGGCGGCCGAGCAGGGCGCGCTGCCCAGCGAGCAGGGCGTGCCGTGGGCCGTGCCGGCGTACCGCGCGGACCTGGCGTAGTGGTGGCGCCCTGCGGTGGCGAGGGTGCCCCGGTTGTCCTTTGCTCTGCTTCAACCGAGGCAACACTTCTGCCCCAAAGGTGTTGCGTGGGTTGAAGCAGAGCAAAGGAGGCGACGGGTCGGTGCCCGCCCCTCCTCCGACACTCGGGGCAGGCGGCCGACGTCAGGAGAGGCGGCCCTCGGAGCGACTGTCCGTGCGATAACGTGCGTCCACATGGGAACAGTTGACCTGGCCCTGGCCGTCGCGGTCGGCGTGGCCAACCTGGCCGTCGCCGCCGTGCTGCTCGCCAGGAGCCGCGGTGGCACCGTGGCACCCCGGATCCTCGGCCGCCCGCAGCCGCTCCCCCGCCTGCGGGCCGCGATGCACGCCTGCCTGGGGCTGGGGCTGGGGGTCGGCTGGCTCGTCAAGGACATCTTCCCGCCCCACTCCACGGGCGACGCGGTGCTGTTCATCGTCATCAGGGTCCTGCTGGTGGCTGCTCTCGTCACCGCCCTGCTGGTCGCCTTCCGGCACGTTCGACCCGCGCGGGATGAGACCGCCCACTAGCGGCCGGCACCACTGCAACATTCCTGCAAACAATTTATATTGACCGATACAAAACCGCGAACCTACCGTTCCTGGTGAATGCCGAAACCACCACCAGCGAATGGGAAAATCAATGCGCGCACCCCTCGTCGGGGCGACGGTGATCGCCGTCCTGGTCGGTGCCACACCTGCCGCCGCCGCTCCCCGCCCCGACACTTCCGCCGCCGATCGGCTCTCCTGGTCGGCCCGTCACCTCGGTCGGCAGGCCCTGCCGGAGCGGGACGGCTGGGCGGCCGAGGGCGTCGGCACCACAGGCGGTTCGGCGGCGCAGCCGGAGCGGACCCGGGTGGTCCGCAGCAGGGCCGAACTGGTCGCCGCCCTCGGTGGCGACAACGCCGCCAACGCCACCGACGCCACGCCGAAGCTGATCTACGTGGCGGGCGCGGTCGACGGCTTCGAGGGGCCCGACAGCACAACACTGAGCTGCGCCGACCTGGCCGACCCGGCGTACCGGCTGGACGCCTACCTGGCCGCGTACGACCCGGCGGTCTGGGGTCGGGTGGCACCGGCCGGGCCGCTGGAGGAGGCCCGGGTGCGCTCGGTGGCCAACCAGACCCGCCAGACCCAGATCAACGTCGGCCCCAACACCACAATCGTCGGCCTGCGCGGCGCGCGACTAACCGGTCTCACCCTCATGATCGACCGGGCGTCCAACGTCATCGTGCGCAACCTGACCTTCGTCGACGCCCGGGACTGCTTCCCCGCGTGGTCGCCCACCGACGGCGACACCGGCAACTGGAACAGCCAGTACGACCAGATCTCGGTACGCCGCAGCGAGCACGTGTGGGTCGACCACAACACGTTCACCGACGGCGACAACCCGGACAGCGCCCAGCCCGTCTACTTCGGCCGGCCGTACCAGGTGCACGACGGGTCGCTGGACGTCACGCACACCGCCAGCGGAGTCACCGCCTCATGGAACCGCTTCACCGGACGGGACAAGCTGATGCTGATCGGCTCGTCCAACACGGTCGGCCCGGACGTGGGTCGGCTGAAGGTCACCCTGCACCACAACCTCTTCGACGGCGTCCTGCAACGGCTACCGCGGGTGCGGTTCGGTCAGGTCGACGTCTACAACAACCTGTACCGGCTGGGCGGCGACGGCTTCCAGTACGCCCTGGGCGTCGGTGTGCAGTCGGCGATCTACGCGCAGAACAACTTCTTCGCCCTCGACGCGGGCGTCGACCCGGCCGACCTGCTCTACGACTGGGGCGGCACCGCGCTCACCGAGCGCGGCTCCTGGGTGCGCCAGGGCGCCGGCCCGGCCCGGCCGGTCGACCTGCTCACGGCGTACAACGGGGCGCACGACCCCGACCTGGGCGACGACGCCGGTTGGACACCCACCCTGCGCCGCGACCCGGTCCTGCCGGCGCCGCTGCTCCCGCTCCTGGTGGGCCCGCTCGCCGGGGCCGATCGGCTGCCGCTGTGACGACTCGCCATGGTCGGGTCGGCGACGTACCGGGCCATCGATGGGGGGAAGATCGGCTATAAGTGACGCATGGACTTCCCGCCGCACCTGGGCAGCATGCCGATGCACGCGATCACCGAGATCCACGGCGAACCGGGCCTGCTGGAGCGCTTCCGGCTGGAGGTCGAGCGCTTCGACGACGGCGAACGCGCCCGCCTGTCCGCCGCGCTCGACCTCGCCGCCGAGCTGCACCGCGACGACCGGCGGGTCCGCGAGCCGTACCTCAACCACCTGCTGCGGGTCGCCATCCGGCTCATGCACCACTACCAGGTCCGCGACGTCGACGTGATCGTCGCGGGTCTGCTGCACGACGCGGTGGAGGACCACCCGGCCGAGCTGGCCGACGGCGGCGGCGACCCGAGGGCCGCGGCGCTGGCCGCGCTCGCCGCGCGGTTCGGGCCGCGGGTGGCCACCCTGGTCGCCGCGGTCACCAATCCGATGTACGACCCGCAGCGCGACCGCAACGAGCAGTACCGGGAGCACCTGGCGGTCAGCCTGGACCGGGAACCCTGGGCGCGGGTGATCAAGGTGTCGGACTTCACCGACAACGGCGTCGGGGTGATCCACACCGTCGGGCCGAAGGTCGTCTCGTCGGCCCGGAAGTACCGGCCGCTGGTGCCGCTCTTCCGGGACCTGATCGGTCGTGCGGACACCCCGCTCTCGCCTGCGGTGAAGGCCCACATCTTCGGCCAGCTCGACCTTGCCGAAGAGCGGTTCAGCGCCATCCTGGACCGGCCGGCCCACTCGCACTGAGCTGAGCTGAGCCGGGACGCGCGCCCGACGGGTCAGGCCTGCGTACCGCCGCCGAGACCCGACGCGGGCACGAACCCGTCCCGGCGCAGGCCCTCGCGCACCAGGTGCTCCAGCCAGGAGGTCGGGGCGACACCCAACTCCCGGCCCAGGTCGGCGCGGAACAGCTCCAGCCGGCGTACCGCCTCGTTGATGTTGCGTTCGGCCAGGTGCACGGCGATCAGCACGCGGGTGGCGCTCTCCCGCAACGGTTCCAACTGCACGGCGGTCAACGCCACCTGCACCGCCTCGCTGAAGCGTCCCTGCGCGGTCAGCCGTTCGGCCAACGCCTCCAGCGCGTACAGCTGGGTCTGGCGCAGCCGCTCCCGCTCGGTCAGCACCCAGTCGTCGTACCAGCCGGGCAGCAGCTCGCCCGTCGCCAGCGCCGGCACCCCCGCGCCGACACCCGCCGGCGCCCCGCCGGCCAGCAGCGCCGCGGACGCCGCGCCGAGCGTGGCGACGTCGCTGGTCACACCGGCGGCGAGGGCCAGCCGGTCGTCCTCCTCGACGAGGGGCTCGGGGGTGACCCGGTGCAGCCGCCAGAGCATGGTGCGCAGGTTGGCGCGGGCCCGCTCCTCGTGCGAGCCGGGCCAGAGGGTGCCGGCAGCCTCCCAGCGGGCGCACCGCTGGCGTACGCCGAGGTAGGCGAGCAGCCGGCGTGCGCCCTGCGGCACCACGACGGACCGGCCGTCGCGTTCCAGCCCGAAGCCGCCGAGCAGACGCAGCGTGTACCGGGTTGGTCGCGCCACGCCGGCCTCCTGCGCCCCGGAGCGGACGTCCTGCGTCACCTCGTGAACTGCCATCCCTGCGCCCTTCGCACCCGATCACCGGTGTGAGAGTTCCACGCTCGGGTGTGGACGGTCCGCACGCCAGCGCAGTGTCGTCACACCGACCCGGCGAACGGCGGGGATCAGCCGTTCGCCGGAGCGATGACCGGCCGTTCAGCGCAGCTTGCTCAGCGTCCGGGCGTAGCCGGTCCACTCGGCGGCGTCGCCGACGTCGGCGCGTACCCCGGCCTCCTTCATGATGCCGAGCACCCGCTCGGCCGGCGCCTCGGCCAGCTTGCCGAGCGTGCTGATCCCGGCGCGGGTCAGCGCCGCGCGGGCCTTGGTGGGCACCCCGGCGAGCATGGCGATGTCGGCGTCGGCGACGTTCTCCAGTTCCGCGTCGATACCGAGCGCGGCGGAGACCGCCGACTGGGCGCCCGCCGTGGTCCGGACGATTGCCGCCTCCCGTTCGCTGACCTCGACGACCATCGCGTCCACGCTCGGGTAGCTGCTGTCCGCCGGCAGCACCTTGAGCACGTCGCGGATCGTCCGGCCGTCGGCCACCTGGTCCTCACCGAAGGTACGGATGAACTCCACCACCTTCACCTCGCGCGGGAAGCGCTGCCGCACGTCGGCGTTCTCGACGGCGTACCGGTCGAGGTAGGCGGCGCCCCGGACCTTCGGGCCGGCGACCACGTCCACGCCGAGGGTCTCGACGGCGGGCAGCACGATCGTGCCGGCCTTGGTCTGCCAGATGCTGACCTTCTTGTCCATGAACATCGTGGTGCCCATGTACCGGCCGAAGTCGAGCGTGCCGATGTAGTTGGGGATCTGCTCGAGCTGGTACGGGCCGGGGCTGACCTTCGTCTCGTGCACCGTGGAGTGCAGCCGGTTGATCTCGGCGCGGATCTCGTCGAGCAGCCGGCGCAGGCTCACCCGCATCGCCGCCATGCAGGAGAACGCCTTGGCCAGGTCGGTGCCGAGGTGGTCCAGGTCGTGCTCGATGCGGTGGAACCGCTCGTTGAAGCCCTGCTCGCCGGTCGTCTGCCCGGCCTGCACGACGTCCTCGCCGTCGACCCAGTCGGTGTGGGCGAAGGTGCGGGCGAACGGTGGTGGCGCGCAGCCCGGCTCCACCGCCGGGAACGGCTCGGCGTAGCTGAACACCCGCTTCGCGGTGCCCACGTTCTCGTAGATCCAGGAGGAGACCAGCACGCTGGCGTCCGACTGCGGGATGCCGTGTTCGGTGAACATCCGGTAGAGCTCGGTGACGGTCACCCCGTCGTAGTTGATCTCGCTCGCCATGATGATGTCCCTCTCAGAGCTGGTCGTACACGCCGCGGTGCCGGCGCTGCTGGAAGGTGCGGAAGGTCCGGGCCACCGCCGGGCGCAGCGGCTCGGCGTCGCCGTCGGCGTCGAGGTCGACGTGGTCACGCCGGATGCCGAAGGTGTTGATCTCCACGCCGAGCGGGCAGACCCGCGTCAGGGTGTTCATCAGCCGCTCGTACTGGGCCAGGGTCAACGCCACCCCGTCGGGCAGCTCCACCCGGAACTCGTACGGGTCGGTCAGCCCGGTCCGCACGTAGGACAGCGCCACCACGGCGACCAGCCCGGCGTGGGTGGGGCGCAGCGTGGTCCGCGCGCCGACCGCCTTGATGTCCGCGGTGCCGCCGCCGAGCCCCACGGTGTACCAGCGGAAGCCGGTGGCCCGCCGCTCGGCCAGGTTGAGCCCGGCCTGGGGCAGCCCGATCACGCTGCACACCAGCAGCACCCGGTTGCCGGTGTCGACCAGCGGCAGCGCGGCGGCGAGATGCTGGTCGCGGAGCAGGCCGACCAGCCGGGCCAGCCGGTCGGCGGCGGCCGGCTGCCCGGCGATCAGCGCGGACGCCAGCGCCGCCGGCAGCTCGATGGTCTCCACCAGCTCGTCGGGGAGCCGGTTCAGCGCGGCCACCACGGGCGCCGGGTCGCGTACCGCGGGCAGGCCGGCGGCGGCCAGGACCGCATCGACCGGCTGCCCGGCCGGCCGGGTCGGTACGCCCGCCCACCGGGTCCGGGCCGCCGCGTCGGTCATCGGCGTCCACGCCGGCTCCCCCGCGCCCGTCCACGCCGTCGCCGCGGCGGCCAGGCCGGCCAGCAGCAGCGCGTTGCCACCCGGGTCGCCGGGCGCGTGGAACTGCGCCTCGACGGCCACGTCGGCGCCGACCGTGGCGGCCGTCGGCGCGGTCACCGCCAGCCCACGGGTGGGCAGGTGCGACAGGTACATCCTGGTGGTGCTGATCCGGTGCGTCGTCTGCACCCCGCACACCCGCCACAGCCACGCCACCTCGCCGTCGGCGGCCACCGTGGGCACACCGGCGGCGCGGGCGGCGGCGATCAGGGCCTCGGCGGTCCGGTCGCCGGTGACCGCGCGACCGGTGTCCAGCACCCGGTTGCGCAGGTCGGTGGCCTGGGCGGGGGTCGGCCAGCTCACGTCCACGCCGAGGCCCAGCTCGTAGCGACTGCCACCGGCGTCGTCCTGGGCCCGGGTCACCTGCCACACCAGGGTCGAGCCGAGCGCCCGGCAGACGCGCCCGGCGCGGTCCAGCGCGGTGGCCAGCGGCGGCGCGATGGCGTGCGCGCTGTCGAAGGCGTACGACTGCCGCAGGCTGGCGCGCAGCGCCGTGACCTCGGTCAGCCGGCCGGACGGCAGCGCCCGAGCGGCGTGCGTGGTGTTGTTCGGCGGGGTGTTGGCGGGCAGCACCAGGCGGTCGCGGCGCAATTGGGCGAGGAAGTTGGTGCGGTGCTGCGGATCACCGGCGGCGACCAGCCGGATCGCCACTGCGAACCGGTCGTCCTCCTCGCGCAGCGTGAACCGGACGCCGCCGGGCAGGTCGGCGAAGAGCCCCGCGTTCGGGTCGGTGTCCGCGCCGGGGCCGTTGAGCAGCCGGCGTATCGCGCCCGGAGTGGGCAGCAGGAACCGCCGGTAGAGCCCCAACCGGTGGGCGTACGCGGCGTCCGCCTCGCGGGCCGGCGGCGCCAGCCGGCGGGCGTACACGTCGCCGCTGGCCGGCTCGTGCACCAGCTCGTCGACGAACCGGGCCACCCCGACGTCCGCGCCGATCCGGTCCAGCGCGTCACGCCGGGCGTGCGCGAGGGTCCGGTAGGCGTGCACCTCCCGCGCCGTGCGGCGCAGCCGGTGCTTCTCGTACGACACCAGGTAGAGCAGCCGGCCCAGGTTGCCCTCCACGACGGCCAGCTCGACCAGGGCGGTGAGCGCCGCACCGGTGACCGCCGTGGCGGCCGCCCCGTCGACGGCCCGCTCGGCCGTCACAGCGACGGAAAACGGCGCTACCAGCGGCTCGTCGGCGGTGTCCGGCGCGTACGCCGGCACCGACGCTCCCGCGGCGGACCAGGGCGCGAAGACCACCGGCGGCAGCACCCGCTCGTCCCCGCCGCCGCCGGGGTTGACGGTGACGCTCACCCGGACGGTCTCCTCGACCAGGTCGCGACGCAGCACGACGGTGAGCAGGGGGTGCCGACTGGTCCAGTCCACCGCGGCGGCGCCGGTGGTGGCGAG
The DNA here is from genome assembly GCF_040608295.1 of Micromonospora sp. NPDC005197. Classification (NCBI taxonomy): domain Bacteria; kingdom Bacillati; phylum Actinomycetota; class Actinomycetes; order Micromonosporales; family Micromonosporaceae; genus Micromonospora; species Micromonospora sp. NPDC005197. The sequence continues at coordinate 9,300 of NZ_JBEXHY010000140.1, forward strand.
CGGCACAACGACCCGGCGGACGGTCCCCGGGTAGGGGCCCTCCAACTGGTCGACGAGGTTGCGTTCGACGGACGGATCGGCGCCGTCCACCGGCACCCGGATGTCGGTCATCGCGCCCCCGCTCAGACGATCCGGAACGGCCGGGGATCGTCCCGGTCGACGTAGACGGGCACCTGGTTGGCGGCGAGCACCGCGTTGTCGCCGACCGGCAGCCGCTGCACCCCGTCGCCGGTGGGCGCGCTGCCGGTCACCACCACCGCCGAGTCGGCCGGGAAGCGCACAAGGCGCAGGCCGCGTACGTCGGCGACGCCCGGCTCGTTCATCAGCGTCCAGATCACCTCGGCGGCCCGGACCGGCTCACCGAAGGGCAGCTCGTCGACGTAGCGGCGCAGCCGCGCGTGCAGCCGGGCGCGCAGCTCGGTGGCGGCGGTGGACGCGTTCACCGTCTCCTTCGAACCGGTGGGCAGCGGCAGGCCACGGATCACCAGGTCCGCCTCGACGCCGATGCCGACCTCGTCGGCCCGGTCCACCGAGGCGAAGATGCCCACCGGGCGCAGGTCCTCGATGACGGACTCGACGGCGGCGTGCAGCCCGTCCGGCCCGTCCCAGATGGCGGCGGCGGTCGGCGCGACGAGCACCGTGACGTAGTACGGGTTACCCAGGTCGCGTTCGGTGCTGAAGACCCGCTCGATGAAGTTGAAGTTGCCGAAGATCGACTGGTTGAGGTCCAGCCCGCCCCGGCCGTCGAAGACCTGCACCTGACGTACGCCGGGCACGGTGGCCACGGCCAGACCGATCGCCTCGGCCGTCCAGATCGAGCGGGGCGCGGCCAGCAGCAGTTGCCGGTAGCGGGCGTCGGAGACCTGCTGTTCACCCCCGGTCAGCGCGACGGTGTGGGTGATCTCGACCAGCTCCTTGCCCGCCGCCTGCTCGGCGTCGTCGAGGTCGGCCAGCAGGGTGTCGGCCCGGTTCCAGCGGTCGATCTTCTGGTTGGCCTGCGTCGGGTCGAGGTTGTGCGCCGGGCCGGGATAGAAGGCGGCGACGGCCGGTTCGCGCTCGCCGACGGCGGCGGAGAGCACCACTGTCTCGTCCAGGGCCACGTGGTGCCCGCCGGGGGTGGACAGCCGGGCGCCCCGGGGCAGCGTGAGCGGGGTGTGGCCGGCGGGCAGCGCCGCCTTCAGCTTCAGTTTCACCGTGCCCCGCGCGGGCAGGTACGGCCGGGCGATGCCGAGTTCCTCGCCGAGGCGGGTCAGCGCGTCGGCGGTCGCCGACACGACGAAGGAGTTGTCGTAGACCGCGCCGAGCGCCGCCCACAGTCGGGCGTCCTCCAGGGCGGCCAGTTCGAGGACCTTGCGCAGCACCGCGCCGCTGGTCAGGTCGACGTCCTCGCCGAAGAGCAGCCGGGCGGTGGCCAGCTTCTCGGCGAGCAGGCGGGCGAAGGACTTGGGCACGAAGCCGGTCTCGACGATGCCGAAGCCGGTCGAGCCGGTGGCCCGCAGCGCGGCGGCGTCGACGGCGAGGACATCGGCCAGCTCGGCCGGGAGGGTCGGGTCAGACACTGGGCAGCTCCCCGAGGCGCACCGAGAGCCGGTCGTCGGTGATGGTTTCGAACTGGACCTGCACCTGCAGGGTGCGCGACGAGCGCAGGGCGGCCGCCGCCGCGTCGTCGGCACTTCCCGCGCCGAGTCGGCCGTCGTCGAGGTTCACGTCGACGATCTTGCGGACCCGGGGATCGCGGTCGAGCAGCGTGATGATGCCGATGCGGACCTGCTCGCGGATGAGATTCGGCTCGATCTGCTCGGCGAGGGCGTTGAGCCCGTCGAAGCCGAAGGTGGCGTCGAAGACGTTCGAGCCGCGCAGCGTGGTCAGCGCCACCGCGAGGCTCTGCGCCACGTTGCCGGTGCCCTCGACGAGGGCCAGCGCCCGGCCGTTCGGGCCGTCGTCGAAGACGATGTCCCGGGCCAGGTCCACCCCGGGCATGGTGGGTTCGAAGACGAGGCCCCAGCCGAGGTAGCGGCGCTGGGCGGCCTGCCGTTCGCGCTCGGTGCGGTCCATCTCAGACCGCCTTCAGTTTGCTCTGCCCGGCGGTGGCCGCGAGGCCGGAGGTGCTGCCGTTGGTGGCGCCGCTGAGGGTGTCCAGCGCCACCCCGGCGCCCCCGACGTGCAGCTTCTGCGCGGCCCCGGACGCCGACACGACGTTCTTGCACTGCACCGTGGAGCTGCTGTCGGTGATCGCGCACCCGCTCACCGACTTGCCGGTGATGCCGTCCGGGCGGACGACCGGGGCGCCGGCCACCGTCAGCTTGGCCTGCCCGGCCGGGGTGACCGTGCCCTGGCTGGGGCAGTGCACGTTGCTCGACGTGGTGAGCACGAATGCCATGTCGTTCTCCTCAGTGGACGTTCATCGCGTTGTCGACCTGGACGTCGACGTCGTCGGCGGCGATGCTCACCGTGCCGCCGCTGATGTTCACCGCGCCGTTGCCGGCGTCCAGGTCGATCCGGGTGGCGGTGATGGTGATCGAGCCGTCCTGCTTCATGACGATCGACGACCCGCCGGCGGCGTGCTCGATGGTGATGCTGTCGGCCTCGTCGGCGCGTTGCGGGCGCTGCCCCCGTCCCTGCAGCTGGTCCCGGCCCACCCGCACGGTCAGCTCGCCCAGCTCGATGACGCGGTTGCCGTCGCCGTCGGTGAGGTCGTGCGTGACCTTGCCGTCGTGGTCGGCGGGCACCACCGAGTCGCCGATCGACGAGCGGCTGTTCGTAGCCACCCCGACCGGCAGCGACAGCCACCAGTCCCCCGGCTGCGACACCGGGGCGTGCCCGGTGGGCCAGAGCGCGCCCACCTCGACGGGGTCGTCGGGGGCGCCGTTGCGGTAGGCCAGCGCCACCCGGGTGCCCGGATAGCGGGGCAGGATGAGCCCGCACCCGCCCCAGGCGAACGGGGTCAGGTAGGTCACCCCGGGCAGCGGCGCGGGCTGTTCCCGGCGTACCGGCAGACGGCGGGCGGCGTTGGGCCGGCCGTCCGAGCGGACCAGGCCCTCCCACACCGTCTCGGTCTGCGCGGGCGGCTCGACCGCGCCGCTGGCGTTGGTGGCGGCGGCGCGTACCTCGCCGATCTCCAGGCCGCGCGTCTCGCCCCGGGCCGCGCGGGCCGCGCGGCGCACCGCCTCGGCGGCGGCCACCCCGGGCGACGACGCCGGGCCGGC
>NZ_JBEXHY010000141.1:0-12413 GCF_040608295.1 Micromonospora sp. NPDC005197
TATTTTTTTCCTTTACCAGATAACGGAAACTGTCCAAGATCTGCAGGGATTCGGGCGGGAGGAGGGGTGTGGCTAGCGGGGGGAGGCCCAGGTGGTGAAGCGGTCGGTCAGGTTTGTGGGTGGTTTATCCGGATTGAGGGCAGTGAGGTGGGCGGCGGCCTCCGCCTGAAGCGCCGCCAGGTGGGCCAGCAGGGCCGGGCGATCAAGCCGGTAGGTCGCGAGGAGGCGGAGCTTGGCGGCCGAGCAGGGCCAGGCGATTCCGCAGGTGCCGCAGCGCCACGTCGGGCGGGCCGGCTGATGGTCGTGAGCACGCCGGGGCATCAGCCGACCCGCACCGGACCGCGCATTGCCGGGCGCCGAGCAGCACGACGCGGCGGTGCCGTGGGCCGGGACGGTGTGGTGGTCGGGCGCGGCGGTGCGGTGACGGGTACCGCAATGGGCTTGGGCGGCGCGGCGGTCCGGGGTGGGGTGGCGGTCCGGGATGGCGCGGGCGTCGGGGATGGGGTGGCGGTCCGGGGTGGAGTGCCGGTCCGGGGTGGGGTGGCGGTCCGCGGTGGGGTGGCGGTCGGGGGTGGCGCGGTCGTTCGGGGTGGGGAGGGGAGCCAGCGCGCGCCGGAGGGCATCAGGTAAAGCTCGCGGCGGGCGACGGCGTCGCCGCTCGGGCCGAGCTGGTAGGCGTCGATCCACAACCAACCGTGGTACGTGTGGCGGTCGGTCAGGGCGCGGATCACGCGAACGGTGATGGGGCGGGCAAACTGCGGGCTTGCGGCACGGGTCAGGTACAGCAGGTCGCCGGAGCGTACCTGCGGTGGTTGGTCGATGGGCATGGTGATCTCCGCTGGCAGTCGTTGGGAGGGGCCGCCCGGTGAGTGCTCGCCCAGAGGGCGGCCCCGGTACGAACGCGTCCGCCGGGTCTCGGGTCCTCCACCGGCCGCGCCGCTGGTGACACTCTGCTGTGGAGTCCACTACGCTCGGAAGGTGGTTCGCCGGTTCGGGCTGAGCTGGCGAAACGTTCCACGCCGGGCAGTGGCGTGAGTAATTGATCTTCCGGCTTGGGGAGCTTTGAATGGCTGATCTGCCGCACCCGCTCGCCGCGTTCATCGTGGGCGAGGTTCGTCGCGCCCGAGGGGCCGCTGGGATGACCCAGGAGGCGTTCGGCCGGGGTGCCGGCTTCAGCGCCTCCCACGTCAGCGCGGTGGAGGGCGAGACGCGAGCGCTCACGATGGACTTCATCAAGGGCGCCGACCGGGCACTCAACAACGGCGGCCTGTTCGAACGCATGGTCGCGAAGCTCGGGGCGCCGTCCTGGTTCCTGCCCTGGTTGGACGCCGAACGCGTCGCGACTCAGCTCCGGTCCTGGCAGCCATCCCTGGTACCCGGCCTGCTTCAGACCGAGCAGTACGCCCGAGCGGTCATTCGCTGCGACGGCACACTCAGCGATGAGGAGGTCGACAAGCGGCTTGCTGCTCGGCTCGACCGGCAATCGATCCTCACTCAGCCGAAGGCGCCGCAATTTGTCGCGGTCATCGGGGAGGAGGTGCTGCGGCGTGCGGGCGAGGACTTTCGAGGAATCATGGCAGGGCAGATCACGCACCTGACGGCCATGGCGGAACGCCCAAACGTCAGTGTCCACATCGTGCCGGTCGACGTGAGCATGCACGCCGGGCTGACCGGCCCGTTCATCCTGGCTCGGGCGGCGGACGGCAAATGGGTCGGCCAGCTCGAGAATCAGCTTGGCGGGCTGGTCATCAGCAACGACGATGACGTGGCTACGCTTCTGTCGAAGTGGGAGACCGTGCGGAACGAGGCTCTACCTCGGCGGCAGTCAACCGACCTGATGAAGGAAGTGGTGACGTCATGGACCTGATTGGCGCTACGTGGCGCAAGTCCACTCGCAGCGGCTCCAGCGGGGGCGACTGCGTCGAGGTTGCGGACAATCTGCCGGGCATCGTCGGTGTGCGGGATTCCAAGGATCCCGACGGGCCGGCCCTGGTCTTCGGGCCGGCGTCCTGGCGGGCGTTCGTCGCCGAGGTCGCCCAGCGGTCGTAATCCACCCCTCGAAACGCGCGGAAGCGCCCGCCCCCGAGAACCGGGGACGGGCGCTTCGCTGTGCAGGGGACCGGTCAGGCGACCACCGACCGTAGTGGCACTCCGGCGGCGCGCAGCGCGCGTACCAGATCGTTCGTGAAGGGGTGTTCGTCAGCCTGGAGGCCCTGCGGGTTGGGGATCAGGACGTACGCCGAGGTGCCCTTCGCGGACGTCCGGGCGTCGGTGGTGAAGCGTTCGACGATGGCCCGCGTGCGAGCCAGGTCCGTCGCCGCGACCTCGATGGTGGTCGGCCGCCATCCGCCGCCCAGGTCCGCCGCGACCGGCGCGGCGGCGGCGCTGGCGCGCGCCGCGTCGGTGCCCGGCGTGCGTCGGGCGTCGGGTGCGCCCGGCGGGTAGAGCAGCGCGTTGGCCACCAGGTGCAGACCATTCTCGTTGTACGCGCGAAAGAGCGGGTTGAACGCGAACAGCACCGACCTGCCGGCGCCGGTCGGCTCGTCGACGACGGCGGCCGTGCCCTTCAGTGTGTCCGCGCCGACGGTGTAGCCGTTGGCCCAGAACGTGTCGTCGGTCGGGTAGGTGAGCACGTTCGTCCCGGTGGTGCTGGGGTTGAGGATCGGGTCGCTGTTGTTGAACTCGAAGTCCTCGGCGGGGCGGCCGAGGGCGACCGGGTTGTCGGTGTCGACGTCGACCCGCAGGTGCGAGCCGATCACCAGGTAGTCGGCCGGTTTGGTCTTCTCCGTGGTGGAGGTGAGCCCGGCGGCGCGGGCCAGCCGGGTGCCCTCGTTGCGCAGCCCGATGTAGGTGTGGCCCTGGGCGATCCAGTCGCGCAGGTTGGCCTGCCCGGCGGCGGTCAGTCCGCCGGTCGGGCTGCTGCCGTCGGGGACCAGCAGCACCGTACGCCCGGTGAACGCCGCGGTGTTGTCGTTGATGTCGGCAGTGGTGACCGGCTTGAGGGCGAGGCCCCACCGCTTGCCGAGCACGTACCGGGCCTCGCCGTGCGAGCCGGACGTGGTGGAGATGCCGGTGCCCTGGAACAGCCCGACGTCGGGCAGGTCGAGACGGGTCCCGGTGGGGCGTCCGCCGGGGGTGAGGGTGACCCCGGCGGCCTCGGCCAGGTCGTCGACCGTACGGCTCAGCCGGGTCGCCGGGATCGCGACGCGGTTGGTGTCGAGGTCCCGCACGAGCGGCACGCCGCGGCCGAGCAGGGTGAAGGTGAACTCCGCGGCGGCGGCCGAGTCCAGCGGGTACGTGTAGGAGCCCCACGGCCAGGCCAGCCCGCTGCGGCCGCCGGAGATCCCCCGGACCGGCTGGGCCTGCGGGCGGACGTTGTCTCCCGTGTAGATCGTGGACACGCCCATCAGCAGCGGATTGCTCCAGGAGGACACGTCGTAGAAGTACGGGAACGGGACGTACGGGTCCTCGCCCATGATCGCCTGGATCCAGTGTTTCTGCGGCTGGTCCATCGGGATCCAGTACGCGCCCTTGGGCACCGTGACGTTGGTGGCGCTGCGACCGCCGAAGACCCGCGCGGTGGGCACGCGGGTGGGCTTCTGCACCTCGTACACCTCGACGTCCATGCGGCGCAGCCGCTCGACGAGGCGGCGGACGTCGGCGAGCTGCCGGTCGGGCAGCAGGAAGTACGAGCGGACCGTGACGGCCGGCACCGGGAACTGGACCTCGTTGGTGGGCTGCACCACCTCGTTCGGCTCCAGGGCGCCCGTCCGGCCCTCGGCGAGCGCGTCGGTCCAGATGTCGAAGTAGCCGTCCAGCACCTCGCGCTTGTTGGCGGCGGCCCAGCCGAGCGTCGACCACTGGGTGTGGAACTGCTGCTGCACCCGGTCGGCGACGGCCGAGGCGCTGCCCTTCTCGTACGTCATGCCGGCCGCGCCGAAGCCGGTGGTCGGCACGGTGTCGCCGTAGCCCATGAAGAACATGTCGTACGTGTCGTAGTTGAAGTAGCACTCGGTGGTGACCGTGTCATCGCAGGCGCCGTTGTAGCCGAAGCCGGCCTTGTTGGCCTCGCCGATCCGGTTGATCCAGTCCACCGCCTCGCCGGCGATCTCGTGGTGGATCGGGTCGGCGTTGGGCGGGAAGAAGTACTGCCGGCCGCCCATCTCGTGGGCGTCGATGAAGACCTGCGGCGGGTAGCGGCGCAGCAGTTCGAGCTTGCCGTCCGTCTCCTGCTGGGTGCGGGCGAACCAGTCCCGGTTCAGGTCGAAGCCGAACTCGTTCTGCCGCCGGGTCGCGTCGCGGCCGTCCGGGTTCTGCGTCGGGACGATGATGGTGACCAGGTTGTCGTTGCGCCGCGCGACCTCGCAGGACAGGCCGGCCGCCAACTCGTACAGCGTCTTGAGCGCCGCGTCGGTGCCGCTCTTCTCGCCGCCGTGCACGTTCGCGGTGACCCAGACGATGGCCGGGCCGTCCTTCGCCGTCCGGGCGGCCGTCCGCGCGCTCGTCCGGCGGGGGTCACGCAGGTCCCGTACGTCGTCGGCGATCTTCCGCAGGGCGGACGGCCGCACGTGGCGCTCGTTGGACACCACCGCGTACGGCAGGGGCTGGCCGAGCACGCTGGTGGCCGTCACACCCGTGACGACCCGGTCGGAGGCGCTGTCCACGGCCCCGAGGTAGGTGCGGACCTCGTCGTTGGTGACGACCCGCTCCTGTCCCGTCCCGAGGGGGAAGCCGAGCACGGCCTCCGGGGCGGGCACGCTGGCCAGCCGTGCGCTCGGGTCGGTGCTACATCTCGACGGTGGGGCGCCGCTCGCGGCCGGAGTGCCGCCGAGCAGGGGAGTCAGACCGAGCAGGAGCGCGACGGCGGCGGCACCCGCCAGTCGCTTCGGGGGGACCATCCGGATCGGACGCGACGATGGGGCCATGTCTCGGGTTCCCTTCTTGGGGGAAAGCCTCGCAGTGGCCGGAGCCTATGAACCGGCCGACACGGCGGTCAAGGGCTGATCGACATCGGTGAGTGCGCGGGATGCCGGGGCCGGGTCCGGCTGGCAGGATGGCGGGTGGCCTGTCGTCGTCTGGAAAGGGGAGACCGTGCCGGAGACGATCACGCTCTCGGTCCATCCGGATGTTCCGTCCGCCGATGCGCGGCGCTCTCTGGCGTCCTGGCTGCGCGCCGAGGACCGGCTGCGGGACGGGGTGACCACGACACCGTCCGACGTCCTGGGTGTGGTGGTCGACGACGCCGGCGCCGTCATGGTGCTGGTCCAGGCGATCGCTGGCTGGCTCACTCACCGCCGGGAGGACGTGACGGTCCAGCTCGACCACCCGGGGTGGTCAGCCGAGGTGGACGTGCGCCGTGCGCGGGACATGGCTCAGGTGACCGCTCTCATCGAGGCCGCGGTGCGGTCGGTGACGCCCCAGGAGCAGCGCCCGTGATCACGTGATGCTCAGCAGTTGTCGGTGACCCGATTCAACTGGTGGCCATCACGTGATCACGGGCGTCGGGTACGCCTACCGGGTGGTCAGGCCGAGGCCGATCGTCTTGGTCAGCGTGGCGTTGTCGTCGTCGCCGTCGAGTGACCAGACCATCGCGCCGGCCAGGCCGGCCCGCCGGATGTAGAGCATCTTCTGCAGTACGACGCCCGGGTCGTCGTACGTCCAGAAGGTCGTACCGTCGAAGAGCCAGGCGTGCCCGGCGCGCAGGTCGCGGTGCACGGTGTAGCCGTTGCCGGCCAGGGTCTTGAGCTGCTTGTAGTCCTCGTACCCGGCCTCGAAGGTCGCCGGTGCGGGCCCGGCGGCCGGCTGGAACAGCCCGTTGCCGCCGCCGGTGACGCCGGCCCAGCCGCGACCGTAGTAGGGGATGCCCAGGACCAGCTTGCCGCGCGGCGCCCCACGGTCGAGCCAGCCGTCGATGGCCACCTCGACGGAGAAGTCCGGGTTGTCCGGCGAGCCTGCCGGCACGCGCAGCGCGGACTGCTGGTTGGTCACCGCGTCCCAGCCGCCGTGGAAGTCGTACCCCTGCACGGTGGCGAAGTCCAGGTACTTGAAGATCTTGCGGCCCTCGTAGCCGGCGTCCATCGTGGCCGGGTTGGCCGGCAGGAAGGCGGTCAGCGGGTGGTGCGCGCGGGTCGTGCGGCCGTACGCGTCGAGCTGCCGGCGGAACTCGGCCAGCAGCTTGGTGAAGTTCTCCCGGTCCTGGGGGCGGATGACGTTGCCGGGCTCGCCGTCCCAGTTCGGCCACTCCCAGTCGAGGTCGACGCCGTCGAAGACGCCCGCCGCGGCACCCGGGCTGCCCGGGAGGTTGCCCTTGAGGTACAGGTCGATGCAGGACGCGACAAACGCCTTGCGGGAGGCGTCGGTGCGGGCGGCGTTGGAGAAGTACGTCGACCAGCTCCACCCGCCCAGCGAGATCAGCACCTGGAGACCGGGGTGCTTGGCCTTCAGCTTGGCGAGCTGGCCGAAGTTGCCGTTGAGCGCCTGGCCGGGGGCGTCGGCGACGCCGTCGACGCTCTCCTGCGCGGACACCGGCCGTTGGTAGTCGGCCCAGGCGTCGCCCTCGCCCGGCCCGCCGTCCACATAGCAGCGGCCGTCCTCGCTGACGTTGCCGAAGGCGTAGTTGAGGTGGGTGAGGCGGCTCGCCGCACCGGAGGCGTCGAGCTTCTTGACCGTGAAGGCCCGGCCGTAGATGCCCCACTGGGTGAAGTAGCCGACCCGGTGGTAGCCGGGCTGGCGGTCGGGCCTGGCGCCGGCGCTCGCCGCGGCGGGCGGGGCGGCGGTGAGCAGCAGGGTCGCCAGGGCGACGACGGCGGTGAGGCGGCGGTGACGCAATTGTCGCATCGGCACTCCCACGAGGGATCAAGCAGAATTAGTAAAGACACTTATCTGATTGATGAAGTTAAGCCGATCACGCTCTGCGGTCAAGAGCCGTCCGTCCGCCGCCGTCCCCGCGGCGGACGGTCAGCCGACCTGGCTGTTGTCCTTGAGCGACCCCCAGCCGTGCCAGCGGTCGATCTCGATCAGGGCGCTGACCCGACCACGATCACGCCGGGGATAGGGATTGCCCGTGTAGTGCCGGGACAGCCGGTCGATGTCCGTGAAATCCTCGTCGGCGCGCAACTCGGCGACGTGCCCGATGATGCTGACGTGGGTGTACCAGCCGGCCTCGTCCAGCACCGTGAGGGAGACCCGAGGATCGTTGCGGACGTGCTCCAACCGGCGGCGGCTCTCGTCCATGTTGACCAGGATCCGGCCGTCCTCCCAGAGGTACCAGGTCGCGGCGGACACCGGCTGACCATCACTGCGAAGCGTGGTGATGACGGCCGGGTTCGGCTTCTGCAGCATCTCGACCGCGGCCTCGGGAAGCGGTGGCTTGGACATGAATGCTCCTTTTCGCATGAGCGGTTACCCCTGCACGGTACGCACCCGCCCGGCCCCCGCACGGCAGGACGCGGATCGCGGCGTGCGGGAGGCCGAGGGGCTCAGTCGAGCCAACGGCCGTCGCGCATGAGGAGGCGTCCCCGCAGCTCGTTGGCCTCCCGCCAGGCCAGGATGCGCCGCGGCCGGATCACGAAGTACTGGTAGGGCTCGGCGATTCCGCTCGGGTCGAAGCCGGTCCTGGTGGCGAACGCCGTACGCCTGTCGTGGCCGAGGTCGGCGGTGTCCACCGGCTCGGCGGCACCCTCGACGATGACGACGTCGCGCGTCGTGCCCAGGCTGAGTCGCACCCGGCCATCCCCCACCAGGTTGCGGCCGGTGACCGAGGCGCGCGGCGTCGAGATGAGAAACACGCTGCCGTCCCAGAGGTAGGAGAGCGGGACGAGGTGCACGCCGTCCGGGGAGCCCGACGTGGCGACCCAGAGGTCGACGTCGTTCTCCAGTCTCCTGCGCGTGTCTCTCAGCCGCTCCTCACGCCCCCGCGGTGGCGTGCTCGCCATATCTTCCCCCGTCCACCTCGTGACCTCTGATCGGTTCGGTCGCCCCCGCCGCGACCAACGGCACGTCCGGCGCGTGACGCAGTCGGGCGAGGTCGTCCAGGCGCTGCTCCTCGGCGCGTGCGCGTCCCCAGGCGGCGAGACACATGGCTCAGCGCAGTTCCTGGATGCGGACCATGTTGCCGGCCGGATCGCGGAAGGCGCAGTCGCGGATGCCGTACGGCTGCTCGGTCGGCTCCTGGACGACCTCGGCGTCGCGGGCCTGCACCTTCTCGAAGGTGCCGTCCAGGTCCCGGGTGGCCAGCAGGATCCACCCGTAGGTGCCCTTGGCCATCATCTCGGCGATGGTGCGCCGCTCGTCCTCGGTGATGCCGGGGTCCGCGGCCGGCGGGGCCAGCAGGATGGACGTGCCGGGCTGGTCGACAGGGCCGACGGTGATCCACCGCATGGTCCCCTGACCGACGTCGCTGCGGACCTCGAAGCCGAGGACGTCGCGGTAGAAGGCCACGGAGGCGTCCGGGTCGACGTGCGGAAGAACTGTCGTGTGAATGGTGATGTCCATGCTGGCCATGCTAGGTAGGGCCCTCGGCCGGTACTTCTCGATTCCTGATCGATGCGGCGGGTGGCGGGCGCGGGCGCACCCGCGTGTGGGGTGTCCCGGCCGGCCGGAGAGGATGGGGCCATGACCGATCCCGTACTGCCCGGACGCGTTGTCGTCACCGGCGCCACCGGCAAGCTCGGCCGTGCCGTGGTCGCCCACCTGCGCGGCGTGGGCGTCGACGTGCTGGCGGTGGACCGCGTGGGCGGGCGCGATCCCCGCGACGTCGACGGCGAGTTCCTCCTCGTCGACCTGACCGACTACGGGCAGGTGGTGGAGGCGTTCACCGGAGGCGCCGACGAGCACCCCGGCGGCGTCGAGGCGGTCGTGCACCTGGCCGCGGTCCCGGCGCCCGGGCTGATGCCCAACGCGACGACGTTCGCGAACAACTCCGCCGCGACGTACAACGTCTTCGCCGCCGCCCGGGCGGCCGGCATCAAGCGGGTGGTGTGGGCGTCCAGCGAGACCGTGCTCGGGCTGCCGTTCGACACCCCGCCGCCGTACGCGCCGGTCGACGAGGAGTACGCGCCGCGACCGGAGTCGACGTACTCGCTGAACAAGGCCCTTGAGGAGGAGATGGCGCGGCACTTCTGCCGGTGGGACCCGGAGCTGGTCATGGTGGGTCTGCGGTTCTCCAACGTGATGGACGTCGAGGACTACCTGCCGTTCCCCTCCTTCGACGCCGATCCGCGGTCGCGGCGCTGGAACCTGTGGGGCTACATCGACGCCCGCGACGGCGCCCAGGCGGTCGAGCGGGCGCTCGCGTACGACCGGCCCGGCGCGGACGTGTTCATCATCGCCAACGCCGACACCGTCATGAGCAGGTCGAGCGCCAGCCTGATGGCCGAGGTCTACCCGGGTGTCGAGATCCGCAAGGAGCTCGGCGAGCACGAAACCCTGCTCAGCATCGACAAGGCGCGGCGGGTGCTGGGCTACGAGCCCCGGCATTCGTGGCGCGACCACGTCGACCAGTTGTAGGCCGCCTCGGAGCGAAACCAGGTTGTGCCGTACGCCCAAAATGTATGCGTGACCCTCGATATTGATCACGTGTACGTGCCGGTCAAGTTCGACCTCGGCGGCACGGTGCAGGACGTGGAACCGGCGCTCCCGCTGCTGGCCGCACTGGGCGCCACCTCGGTCGACGTCGTCCAGCACGAGGAGACCCGGGCCTACAACATCTCCTACCTGGCCACCCACCCGCCGGTGTTGCAGATCTCCCTCGGCACGTCGGCGGTGCGCATCGGCCGTACGACGTGGGCGACCAGCACCAAGATCGTGATCTACCCGGCGCTCGGCGTGATCTCGGTGGATCTGCGGTTCGCCGCGCCGGAGCCGGCGGTCAGCACCGAGGACATCTGCCGGTTCTACGACGACCTCGTGCGCGAGAACACCCTCGACTACTTCCGGCACCTGCGCGACCTGGACACCTTCCCGCCGAACCTGGCCGGGCACCTCAGCATGATCGAGGCCGAGCCCCGGGAGCACGGTGGGCTGACGGTGTCCGCCCACGTCCAGGCGGTCCGCGCCATCCTGCGCGAGTCGGCCGGCTTCGAGCCCCGGGAACGCCGCTACCCGTTCCAGAACATGCGCCAGTTCTTCGTCCTGCGCGGTCCCGAGCGGGCCGAGAACGAACCGCTCGTGGAGTCGCTGCTGCGGCTCTCCGCCCTGCCGGTGACCCCGGGCACGGCTGCCGACGACGGGCCGCTGCGCCTGCCCGGCCTGCTGGTCCGCACCACCGGCTGGTCCACCGTGGCGGTTCTGCACAACGGGGTGGAGGGCGCGTCGGCGGCGGCCCGCATGGTCCAGGACATGTACGGCCAGATCCACGCCCAGTGGTTCTTCTGCCAACTGTGGGTGGGGGTGGACCCGAACGACCGCGACGAACTCGTCGGGCCGGGTCACTCGCTCGGCGCGCGCATCACCCAACTGGCGCGGGTGCAGTTGCAACTGAGCCGAGGGCTGGCCGAGGTCGGCAATGTCGACCTCATGTACCGCGATCCCATGCGCATCGCGGTGGCCACGTTCCTCATCGACGGGCTGCGGGTTCCCCGGCATCTCCAGGCCGCCCGGCAGCGCCTCGAACTGCTGCGCAGCAATCTGAGCCAGCTCTTCGGGTTGCAGACGGCGCTGTTCCAACAGCGCCTCCAGTGGCTGTTCTCGGTCACCGCGGTCGCCGGCGTCGCGGCGCTGCTACCGGAGATGCTCCAGATCGACAGCATGCCTTGGCGGATCGTGACCATCGCCCTGTTCGGCGCGTTGGCGCTGTTCTGCTGGCTGCTGATCCGGCTGCTCGGCCGTGCGGGCCTTCGCACGGACCGGCGGGCCCGGCCGACCCCGACGAGGCGGCGGACCGCCCGAACGAGGCGGTGGCGGCGCTGGGGGCGCGGCGTCGACCGCCCTCCGGGCGACCTGGCATAACCATCGGGCGTACCGACAGACCGGGATAAAGTCCCCTCAGCGGGTACGAGGCGGGACCGGGTCGGCGAGGGGGTGCGGCCATGGCCGTGGTGTCCTCTGGCCGCTCGCGCTCGCCGTTGAGCTCGTCGGGGCGGCCTCCCACTGGCCGGTGCCGCGTATCGGCCGTGCGCCGCTCGCCAACCTGGTCGCGGTCTCCGAGCGTCCTTCTCCCGCCGGTCGCCGTGACCGCCGTGGCGGCACTGATCCTCGCTGGGATCGCCGTGGCCGACGGGCGGGTCCACCAGCGCGGCGCGGAGACCAACCCGACGCTGTGAGCCGGGCCGGAAGAACGTTGTGCGGCTGCTGGCGCTTCGCGTATGTTGGCGGGCACGCCGTCGAGCCGAGAGGAGGTCAGAACAATGTCCGATGTTCTGCGCCCCCTCCGCGTACCGGCGTCCACGCGGATCTGACCCGGGGCGCTCGCTTTCCGGAGGTTCGCCATGACCAGTCTGGTCATCCGCCCGCTCGTCGCGGGCGAGGAAAACCTGTTCGACTCCATGACCGATCCGCTGCCCCAACTGCGGCAGGTCGCGTACGCCGACGGCATCACCGGCGGCGGCTACCGGCCCGAGAACACCTGGATCGCCCTGCGCGACGGCCGGGTGGTCGGGCGGGCGGCCTGGCTGCTCCCGCCCGGGGCGGTGGGCGCTCCCTGGCTGGAGCGGTTCGACCTGGCCGCCGAGCCGGAGGTCGGCGCCGCGCTGCTGCACGCCGCCCACGAGGCGCTGGGCGGTCCCGGTCGGTACTACGCGGCCCTGCCCGCGCACTGGCGGCGTCGACCCGAGGTGCTGGCCGTGGTCACCGCGCCGATGGAGGCGGCCCGACTCGCCGGCCTGGTCGAGGTGGGTGAGCGGCTGCGGTGCTCGTGGACGGGAACTCCACTGCCGACGACCTCCGGCCGGTACACGTTCCGGCCGCCCGTCGACGCTGCCGAGATCAACGCCCTGGTCGCCCGGGTCGCCGTGCCGGACGTGCTGACCGGCGCGGAGATCGCGCGTGCCGTCGGCGGCGTCGACCTGGCCACCGATCCGCTGGCCTGGCTGGGGGAGTCGACCGAGGAGTGGCGCGTCGGGGTGCAGGCCGGGCAGCCGGTGGGTCTGGTCGGCACGGCCGGCGACGCCTGCTACCCACTGCTGGCGTACCTCGGCCTGCTCGACGACGCGGCGCGCGGTGAGCTGCTGGCCGAGGCGGTCCGGGTGCTCGCCGCCGGAGGCGCCCGGGAGGTGATCGCCGACGTGGACGCCCACCGCGTCGCGGTGCTCGCGGAGTTGGAGCGCACCGGGTTCCGGCAGCTCCGCGCGCGCGTGCTGTTCGCGCCGCCGGCCGCGAAGGCGTAGCCACTCGGGGGTGGGGGGGGGGGCCGGCCCGGGGCGCCCCCCCCCCGCGCCCGCGGGGGGGGCTCCTCGCGTGACAAGTGCAACACAAAC
>NZ_JBEXHY010000142.1:0-12410 GCF_040608295.1 Micromonospora sp. NPDC005197
AGGTCGCCGTTGTGGGGGTGTCCGAGTGCGATGGACGCCGCCACATCGGCGAAACGGAGTGGATCACGCGGGACCCCTGGGGGCACGCCTGCCCGGGGTGGTCGGAGGCCGACCTGTCGGGCTACTTGCCCGGCGTACCCGCGGGAGCGCCGTGGCCGTCCGGCCCACGGTCGCCGCCCGGCCCACGGTGGCCGCCGCCGGGGCCAGGGAAGACGCCGGCCTCGACGGCCTTTGTGATGGCGTCGGCCTGCTCCTGGGTGAGCTTGCCGTCCTTGACCGCCTGGTCCAGCCGCTCCTTGAGCGCGGCCTGCCGGTCCTCGGCGGACGGGCGCGCCGGACGATCGGCGGGCCGGTGCTGCTCGCGGACCTTCTCCAGCGCGGCGGTCACCTTGTCGGTGGGGACACCCAGCTCCTTGGCGAGCGCCTCGGCGAACTCACCCTGCCGGTCCGCCTTCGCTCCGGGAGCGGTGGCGGTGCTGGCGCTCGGGGTCGGCGTCGGGGTGCCCGCGGCGAACGCGATCGTCGGGGCGGCGATCCCCACGCCGAGGACGCCCGCGGTGGCCAGGCCGGCCAGCAGGTGCTTCCTACGGATGGTGCGGGACATGCAGTCCTCCAGAAAAGTCGGTGATGCGGCAATGTCGTCACCGACAGTGACCGGCGATTCTGGGCACGACCCGTGGCGACCCTGTCAGCGAGCTGAAAATCGAGCAGCGGGCTGCCCGTCGAGCAGCGGGCTGCCGATCGTGGCGGTGCGCGGGAAATCGGTTGTGTCGTCGTTGGTCAGGCGGTCAGGGTTGATGGCCGCCAACGGAGGGACACCTCGCGATGACCGTCGAGATTCGCGAGATTCCGCTCGTCGGGTCGGACACCGGCCCGTACGGCATCACGGTTGGGCCCGACGGCGCGTTGTGGCTGACGCTGGTCCAGGCCGGCGGGATCGCCCGCCTGGGGCCCGACGGCGAGACGGAGTCTGGGCAGCCCTGGAGATCGGCGCAGTAGCCCACCTGACCCCCACCCCCTGACCCTGGTGATCAAGAGGTTTGCGTCACGATCCGGCCCGAAAATGACCCAAACCTCTTGATCACCGGGGTGGGAGGCGGCGGGAGGGTGGGAGGCGGGGGCTAGCGGACGGCGGGGGTGGCCGTCAGGGTTCCGGTGTCGGTGTCCAGGGTTGCGGTGGTGCCTACCGGGACGGTCAGCTGGTCGGGGCCGTGGCCGATGGGGAGGCCGCCGAGGACCGGTACGCCCAGGTCGCCGAGGCGTTCGGTGAGGACGTCGACGATCGTGGTCTCCCAGCCGTCGCCGCAGTCGGAGAACTGCCCGACCGCCACACCGGCCAGCCCGTCCAACGCTCCGGCGCGGCGCAGGTGGGTGAGCATCCGGTCGACCTTGTACGGGGGCTCCTGCACGTCCTCGATCAACAGCACGGCACCGGTCAGATCGGGCAGGTCCGGAGTGCCGATCGACGCGGCGATCAGGCACAGGTTGCCGCCCAGCAGGGTGCCGGTGGCGCGCCCCGGTACCCGTACGCCGAAGGTCTCCTCGGTGGGCACCGCCTCGACGGTCACCGGCTCGGTGGTCATCAGCGCCGCGTGCAGGGACTCGGCGGAGCGCAGCGACGTCCGCTCGTCCCGCCAGGCGGCTCCCGGGCCGTGCACACCGGCCAGCCGGGCGCCCCGCCACAGGGCGAGCTGCAACGCGGTGATGTCCGAGAAGCCGGCCACCACCTTCGGGTCGCGGCGGACGGCGGCCATGTCGATGGCGTCCACGATCCGCTGGGCGCCGTACCCGCCCCGGGTGCAGATCACGCCGCGCACCTGCGGGTCGGCGAACGCCGCGTTCAGGTCGGCGGCCCGCAGGTCGTCGGTGCCGGCGAGGTAGCCGTGGCGGGCGTACGCGTTCGGCGCCGGCACCGGCCGCAGGCCCCACCCGGTGAGCAACTCCATCCCCCGGGCGACCCGCTCCGGCGAGGTCGGCCCGGACGGTGACACCAGCAGCACCGTGTCCCCGGGGCGCAGGACGGGTGGGCGGACGACTGCCGAATCCTCGTTGATCACAACCGCAGAGCCTAACGACACCGCGGAGCCTGACGAGCAGCGAACGCCGGCCGTCGACGCCGGTGCACGCGCCGGCCAGCAACCCCGGTGCGCGGCGGGGGGGATCCGAGTGGCGGGGCGTGGCGCTGCGGGACGTACCGGCTAGCCTCGACGCGTGGCAACCGCGCTGGTGATCGAGAACGACCCGACGGACGACGCACGCCGGTTGGGTGAGTGGCTGACCGAGGCTGGGCTGGAGCTGTGGGTGGTCCGCCCGCACGCCGGCGACGAGCTCCCCGCCGACCTGGAGGGGTACGCGGCGCTGGTGGTGCTCGGCGGCGACCAGCAGGCGTACCCGCTGCCGGACGGCTCGCCCGGCGCACCCTGGTTCCCGGCCGTGGAGGGGCTGCTGCGCAAGGCGGTCCGGTACCGCGTGCCCACCCTGGCCGTCTGCCTGGGCGCGCAGCTGCTCGCCACCGCGCACGCCGGGCTGGTCGAGCGGAGCCCGTCCGGGCCGGAGATCGGCCCCGGCGTGGTCGGCCGGCGTGACGCCGCGGAGGGCGACCCGCTGTTCCGGTACGTGCCGCTGATCCCGGACGTGCTCCAGTGGCACTCCGACGAGATCACCGAGCTGCCCCGGGGCGCCACCCTGCTGGCGGCCTCCACCCGGTATCCGCACCAGGCGTTCCGGCTCGGCGACCGGGCCTGGGGGCTGCAGTTCCACATCGAGTGCGACACCGCGATGATCGCCGACTGGGCCACCGACTCGGCCCAGCTCGCGGAGCTGGGCTACGACCCGGAGCTGGTCGTGGCGGCCTGCGACTCGGTGATGGTCGACGTCGAGGAGGTCTGGCAGCCGTTCGCCGCCCGGTTCGCGGCGCTGGCCCTCGGCGAGCTGGACGACAGCACGACGCGGCGGGGCCTGCCGCTGCTCGGGCACTGATGAGCCGGCCGACGAGGGCGCCGGGCCGGCTCGCCCGCTACGGCTTCGGCGTCGCCGAGGGCGACGGCGGAGCCCGCGCCGCCGACCTGCTCGGCCCGGACGGGTTGGGCCTCTGGCAGCCGGTCGAGCAGGAGCCGGTCGACGAGCAGGCCAGGGAGCTGCTCGCCGCGCTGTCCCGGGCCGCCGACCCGGATCTGGCGCTGCGCCAACTGCACCGCATCGTCGAGGCCGAACGGCGCATCAGCGGCGACGGCGCGCCTGGCGGCAGCGGCGCGAGCTCGCCGCTGATCGCGGAGCTGCTCGCCGACCCTGGGCTGCGGCGTCGACTGATCGCCGTCCTGGGCGCGTCGTCGGCGCTCGGTGATCATCTGGTGGCCAACCCGGAGCACTGTCTGGCGCTGCGCACCGCCCCGGACGGGCTCGCGCCGATCGCCGAGGGTCGACTGGAACCGGCCGGCGACGGCAACCCCGTGGCGGTGCTGCGGACCGCGTACCGGCTGGCGTTGCTGCGGATCGCGGCGGCCGACCTCACCGGCGGCCGGGCCCTGGAGCAGACCATGGCGGCGCTGTCCGCGCTGGCCGACGCGACGCTTGCCGCGGCGTACGAGATCGCCGTCGACGAGCTGGCGGAGGGCACCGAGCGACCCCGGCTGGCCGTGGTGGCGATGGGCAAGTGCGGCGGCGGCGAACTGAACTACGTCTCCGACGTGGACGTGATCTTCGTGGCGGCCGAGGACGGCGACCTGCCCGCCGCGACCCTGGTGGCGACCCGGCTGATCCACATCTGCGGGCTGGTCGCCTGGCCGGTGGACGCCGCGCTGCGGCCCGAGGGCAACCGCGGCCCGCTGGTGCGCACCCTCGCCAGCCACCTGGCCTACTACCGGCGGTGGGCGCGCACCTGGGAGTTCCAGGCGCTGCTCAAGGCCCGTCCGGCCGCCGGGGACCTGCCGCTGGCCCAGGAGTGGATCGACCAGCTCGCTCCGCTGGTGTGGCGGGCCGCCGAACGACCCGAGGCGGTCGAGGACGTCCGTGCGATGCGCCGCCGGATCATCGACAACATCCCGCCGAAGGAGCTGGAACGCGAGATCAAGCGCGGTCCCGGCGGGCTGCGCGACATCGAGTTCGCCGTCCAGCTCCTGCAACTCGTGCACGGTCGCGGCGACGAGACGCTGCGGGCGCCGGGCACCATCCCCGCGCTGCGCGCGCTGGTCGCGGGTGGCTACGTCGGCCGCGCCGACGGCGAGTCGCTGCTGCGCGGCTACCGCTTCCTGCGCAGCGTCGAGCACCGGCTCCAGTTGCAGGCCCTGCGGCGTACGCACACCGTGCCCACCGAGCCGTCCGCGCTGCGCTGGCTGGCCGCCGCGCTGGGTTTCACGGCCACGCCGGGACGCAACGCCGTGGAGAGCTTCCGGGCCGAGTGGGTCACCCACGCCACCGAGGTACGCCGGCTGCACGCCAAGCTGCTCTACCGGCCGCTGCTGGAGTCGGTGGCCCGGGTGCCGGCCGACGGGCTGCGGCTCACCCCGGAGGCCGCCCGGCACCGGTTGGAGATCCTGGGCTTCGCCGACCCGGCCGGGGCGCTGCGGCACCTCCAGGCGCTCACCGGCGGGGTGAGCCGCACCGCGGCCATCCAGCGGACCCTGCTGCCGGTGCTGCTGAGCGAGTTCGCCGACGCGCCGGAGCCGGACCGGGGGCTGCTCAACTACCGCAAGGTCTCCGACAAGCTGGGCAGCACCCCCTGGTACCTGCGGCTGCTGCGCGACGGCGGTCCCGTCGCCCGGCGGCTGGCCCGGGTCCTGGCCCTCTCCCGGTACGTCGCCGACCTGCTCGCTCGCGATCCGGAGGCGCTGCGGCTGCTCGCCGAGGAGAACGAGTTGGCGCCGCGCCCACGGGCGGTGCTGCGGGAGGGCTTCCTGGCGGCGGCGGCCCGACACACCGACCCGGTCGAGGCGACCCGCGCGGTGCGGGCGCTGCGCCGCCGGGAACTGGTCCGCGTGGCGTGCGCCGACGTGCTCTGCCGCGCCGGCGCGCTCGCTCCCACCCCGACCCGGCCGGACGGCACGACGCGGCCGGCCGTCGGCCTGGCCGACATCACCGAGGTCGGCACGGCGCTCTCCGACGTCACCGACGCCACTCTCGCCGCCGCGCTGCGCGCCGCCCGGGCCAGCCAGCCGGCGCCGGCCGGGCTGCGGTTCGCGGTGATCGGGATGGGCCGGCTGGGCGGGTACGAGTCGAACTACCTCTCCGACGCCGACGTGCTCTTCGTCTACGACCCGCCCGCTGACAGCGGCGAGAGCGCGGCCAGCGCCGCCGCGCACGCGATCGCCGAGGAGCTGCGGCGGCTGCTCGGGGTGCCCGCCCCCGACCCGCCGCTCGGTGTCGACGCCGACCTGCGTCCGGAGGGCCGGCAGGGTCCGCTGGTGCGCAGCCTCGCCGCGTACGCGCAGTACTACGCCCGCTGGTCGCGGGTGTGGGAGGCGCAGGCGCTGCTGCGCGCCCGGTTCGTCTGCGGCGACGCCGACCTGGGCGCCGAGTTCGAGGCGATGATCGAGCCGGTGCGCTACCCGGCCGAGGGGCTGACCCGCGAGCAGGTCGTCGAGATCCGCCGGATCAAGGCCCGGGTGGAGACCGAGCGGCTGCCGCGCGGCGCCGACCCGGCCACCCACACCAAGCTGGGCCGGGGCGGGCTGGCCGACGTGGAGTGGGCGGTCCAGCTCGTCCAGCTCCGGCACGCCGGCGCGATCCCGGAGCTGCGCGGCACGCGTACCCTCGATGCCCTCGCGGCCGCCGAGCGGGCCGGCCTGATCGACCCGGCGGACGCCGCCGAGATGGCCGCCGGCTGGTCCCTGGCCGCGCAGGTCCGCAACGCGTTGATGCTGGTCCGGGGCCGCGCCGGTGACCAACTGCCCCGGCACGGGGTGGAGCTGGCCGGGGTGGTCCGGCTGCTCGGCCGCGACGACCCGGGGGAGTTCCTGGACGAGTACCTGCGCACCGGCCGGCGCTCGCGCGCCGCCGCGCAGCGGGTGCTGGAGGCGTAGCGCCGGTCAACTGCCGACGGTGTACTCGCCGGCGTGGGAAACGGTGACGATGCTCCAGTCCCCGTCGGCGGAGACGGTGGCGCCACCGGACGCGGCCAGCCAACGGCTGTAGCGGACGCGGACCGCGACCGGGCCGGCGGTCGGGGCCTGGAAGGTCAGCGCCGCGCCGTCGGCGCGGACCAGTTCAGCGGGCGCGGCGACCAGCGGCGTCGGGTCGGCCACCGCCCAGACCCGCCAGTGCGCGCCGGACCAGACCGGCGTCAGGTACGGCAGGCCGCCCTCGACCAGCTCCGCCTCGGCCCGTCCCACCCAGGACAGCGGGGCGTCCGGCACCGCCACGTACTGCACGGCGTTCTCCGCCAGCCAGGCCCGGTAGCTCTCCCGGGTCAGCGGCACGCCGGTGCCGGTCGCGCCGGGCACGGTGGTGAAGAACAGCGGGTTTCGGTCGATGTCGGCCTGCCGCAGCCAGCCCCGGGCCAGTGGCACCTCGCCGAGGCGGGCCGCCTCCCAGTAGTTGCGCGTCGGCGGCACCTCGACCCGGCCGGTGAGCCGCTGCCCGGCCAGGAACGCGCGCAGCGGCGCGTGGTAGCCGGGCGCGCTGGTCGGGTCGCCGATGCCGCGCAGGTCGGCGGGGACCACCGGCGGCTGCCACCCGCAGACGGCCACCAGCAGCGCGGTCAGGCCCACAGCGCCCAGCAGGCGAGCACGCCGCGACCGCTCGGGCATCGCGGTGCTGGGCGGCGCGGCGTCGGGCCGGGCGGCATTGGGCGGCGCGGGGCGGTCGGCGTGCCGGCGGGCGAGGCGGGCGAGGCGGGCGGTGAGCCAGGCTGGTGGCCGGGCGGCGGCGGCCAGCACCGGCAGCGCGAACATCGTCGCCAGCCGGGTCGCGTTCAACCCCACCGGGGTGTGGACCAGCGCGGCGGCGAGCACCCCGGCGGCGGCGAGGAGCGCGCCGAACCGCACCGGCCGGTACGCCACCAGCGCCGCCACCACCAGGCTGGTCACCACCGCGCGCAGCGTGTCGGTGCGGCTGATGTTCATCCAGCCGCCGTCGCCGAAGAGCAGCGCGGTCGCGGCCAGCGGCACGGCCGCCGCGACAGCGAGCGTCAGACCGTCGGCGTAGCGGCGGGTGAGCAGCAGCGCCACGCCCGCCAGGCCGAGGAACAGGCCCGCCACCGGGCTCGTCGCCGACGCCAGCAGCGCGCCGACCGCGGCGAGCGCGAGCCGCCGACGCGGGGGTACGCCCCGAGTCAGCGCCAGCAGCGCGGCCAGCCCGAACGCCACCCCCAGGGCGTACGTCACCCGGCCGGAGACCAGGTTGCCGGTCAGCGTGACCACGCCGACCAGGCTGCCCAGCAGCGGTCGGGGCACCGGGCTGCGGACCAGCAGCGCGGCCAGCGCGGCGGCCGACGCCACCAGCGCCAGCGCACCGGTCACCCGCACGCCGAGCAGGGCCATCACCGGCTGGGACACGAGGCTGTAGCCGAACTGCTGCACCCCGCCGTACCAGCGTAGATCGATCGGTGTCAGGCCGTGGGCGGCGAAGAAGTCCGCCCGGGCGACCTGTGCGGCGAGGTCCGAGCCCATCAGCGGCAGGGCCAGCCAGAGCGCGCCGAGCACGACTGCGGAACCGGTGGCCACCGCCACCACCCGACTGCGCCGCATGCCCACCTCCGTACCGCGACAACCGTACTGGCAGCATGTCCGGCGTGCCTCACCACCTCGCGCGCTGGACCGGACTGGCCGGATCGGCGTTGCTCGCCGTCGCCGCGTTCCTCGGCGGCGCCCTGCCCGGGTCACCCCTGCGCCCCACCCCGGTCAGCATCTGGCAGGGCCCGAACGGGCCGCTGGTCCTCGCCGCCTGGCTGGTCGGCACCGCGCTGCTGGCGTACGCCTGGTGGTCGTTGCGCGAGCGCGTGCCGTCGACCCGCTGGGCGCTGGTCACCGTCGGGCTCTGGCTGCTGCCGGTGCTGATCGCGCCGCCGCTGGCCAGCCGCGACGTCTACGCGTACGCCTGCCAGGGCGCCAGCTACGCCGCTGGGATCAACCCGTACGAGCAGGGGGTGTCCGCGCTGCCCTGCCCCTGGCTGGACACCATCTCCTACATCTGGCGCGACACGCCGGCGCCGTACGGGCCACTGTTCGTGGTGCTCGCCGGCGCGGTGGTCAAGGCCACCGGCTCGCTGACCGGCGCGATCGTGGTGTTCCGGCTGATCGCCGTGGCCGGGGTGGCGCTGACTGCGGCCAGCCTGCCGGTGCTGGCCCGTCGCGCCGGCGTGCCGGCTCCCCGGGCGGTCTGGCTGACGCTCGCCTGCCCGCTGGTCGCCGTGCACCTGGTCTCCGGCGCGCACAACGACGCCCTGATGGTCGGCCTGCTGGTCGCCGGGCTGGCGGTGATCGCCTCGCGGCCCGGCCGCCCCGGTCCGCTGCTCGCCGGTGGCGCGCTGCTCGGGCTGGCCGCCGCGATCAAGGTGACGGCGCTGGTCGTGGTGCCGTTCGCGGCGCTGGCCGCGATCGTCGGCGGGTACTCGATCCGCGCGCTGATCCGCCACGGCGGCTGGGTCGTCGGCGGCGCGGTCGCCGTCGTGGTCGGGGTGACCTTCGCCGCCGGACTGGACTTCGGCTGGGTCGGCGGCCTGGCCCGAGGCGGCGACGTGATCGCCTGGACGTCGCCGTCCACGGCGGTCGGCCAGACCGTCGGCTACCTGGCGGTGCCCTTCGGCGGGCACCTCGACGCCCTGCCGGTCACCCGGGGGATCGGCATGGCCGTGCTGGCGCTGCTGCTGGTGTGGCTGTGGTGGCGGGCCCGCACCCGGGAGCCGCTGTGGCACGCCGCCCTGGCGCTGGCCGCCACGGTCGCCCTCGCGCCGCTGTTCCACCCCTGGTACTGGATCTGGCCGCTGGCCGTGCTCGCGGCCACCGCCCGGCGCACCGGATGGTTCACGGTGGTCGCGCTTGTCGCGTCGTTCCTGGTGCTGCCCGACGGCACCGGGCTGCCCCGGTTCACCAAGTCGGTCGGGGCGCCGCTGATGACGCTGTTGGTGATCGTGCTGGTCATCCGGTTGGTACGGTCGGCTCGGGCGGCCCGTCAGCCGGTCGCCGCCGACTGAGGGACGGTGCGCCGGTAACCACTCCCGGCGCACCGCCGCCGCTCTACGGTCTTTCGGTGGCCCGTTTTGCCCGGTATGCCGGCCTGGTCGGCGCGATCCTGCTCACCGTTGCCGGGTATCTCGGCGGGGCGCTGCCCGACGCCCCGCTGGGCGCGACGCCGGCGTCGATCTGGCGAGCCCCGCACGGCCCGGCGACGCTGACCTGCTGGCTCATCGGCACGGCGCTGCTGGTCGGCGCCTGGTGGTCACTGCGCGCCGGTGCGCCGTCGAGCCGGTGGGCGTACGTCACCGCCGGGCTGTGGGCCCTCCCGCTGCTGGTCGCGCCGCCGCTGGGCAGCCGGGACGTCTACTCGTACGCCTGCCAGGGCTGGACGTACGCGCACGGCGTCGACCCGTACGCGGTTCCGGTGGCGGCGGCCGGCTGCCCGTGGCTGGAGACGGTGGCGCCGATCTGGCGGGACACGCCTGCTCCGTACGGGCCGGTCTTCGTGCTGCTCGCGGCGTTCGCGGTGGGCGTCGGTGGCGGCCTCACCGGCACGATCGTGGCGCTGCGGGTCATCGCCGTGGCGGGCCTGCTCCTGGCGGCGTACTGCCTGCCCGGCCTGGCGCGGGCGGCCGGCGTGCCGACCCGGCGAGCGGCCTGGTTGGCGCTGGCCGCGCCGGTGGTCGGCGTGCACCTGGTGGCCGGGGCGCACAACGACGCCGTGATGCTCGGGCTGCTGCTGTGCGGGCTGCTGCTGGTGGTCCGACGGCCGGGCCGGCCCGCAGCGCTGCTGCTCGCCGGCGTGCTGCTCGGCCTGGCGGTCACGGTGAAGGCCACCGCCGTGGTGGTCGCCCCGTTCACCGCGCTGGCCGCGGTGCACGGCCGGCACACCGTACGCGCGCTGCTGCGCGACGGCGGCTGGCTGGCCGGCGGGCTGCTGGCCGCGCTGCTGGTCACCTCGGCCCTGTCCGGCCTCGACTTCGGCTGGGTGGGCGGGCTGACCCGCAGCGGAGACTCCGAGCAGTGGACGTCGCCGCCCACCGCGGTGGGATTGGTGGTCGACTACGCGGGCGAGCTGGTCGGGCGGGACCCGCAGGCGGTGCCGGTGACCCGCGCGGTCGCGTTGGTGCTGCTCGCGGTCGTGCTCCTGGTGCTGTGGTGGCGCGCCTGGCGAGAACTGCGGGCTGGCCCGCCTGGAGCGCCGCCGCGAGAGCTGCGGGCAGATGATCGCGATCCGAGCGGCGTGGACAGGCCGGCGGCCGGCTCGGCGCGGTGCCGTGCGGCACTGCACGGCGCGGGCCTCGCACTGGTCGCCACCGTCGTCCTGGCCCCGGTCTTCCACCCCTGGTACGCGACCTGGCCGCTGGCGCTGCTCGCGCTCACCTCCGCCCGGACCACGTGGTTCGCGCTGCCGGTGGCGGTCGCGGCCTTCCTGGTCCTGCCCGACGGCACCAACCTGGCCCGCTTCACCAAGGCCCCCGGCGCCCTGGCGATGACCGTCCTGCTCCTCTTCCTGCTCCTTCGGGTGCGGGAGCGGGTGCGGCGGAACGGACCGGAGCGCCGGCCACGTTCCTGACCATCGGTCCGGCGCGCAAGATCGTGCTCGAACGTGGATGTAGTGGCTTCTGGCGCGATCGAGACCACTACATCCAGGATCGAGCACGATCTTGGCGCGGCGCGGCGCGGCGCGGCGTGGCGCGGCGCGGCGCGGCGTGGCGCGGGGCGGTGCGGTGCGGTCAGCGGTGGGCGCTCGGCGCGGCGGGCCGGGCCAGCCGGGTGCGTACGGCAAGTGCCACCGGCAGCAGGGCGGGACCGACCAGGCCGACCACTGCCGCCGTCGCGGCGAGCGTCGTCCAGTTCGGGGGGAACGCGGCCGGCATGCCGTCCGCGGCCCCGGCCAGCGGTTGCAGGGCCAGCAGGCCCACCGGGGTGAGCAGGATCAACAGGGCCCAGCCGCCCCGGTGGTCGCCGCGCAGCGCCAGTCCCGCGGCGAGCAGCACGGCCACCGCGAGCACCGCCACGGCGGCGTTGTGCAGGGCCTGCCCCGCCATCACCGCGCGGTAGGTCCAGGCGAAACTGGAAGGCGTCACGCTCGCCGCCGCCGCCAGACCGGTGACGGCGGCGACCAGCGGCGTCACCCGCAGCGACACCGGCCAATCGCGGGACGCGCCGAGCGCCACCAGCCCCAACCCGACCTGGGGGAGCAGTACGAACAGCGGCGGGCGGGGCAGGTCGGTGAGCGCGGCGGCGGGGATGAGCGCGACCGTGAGGGCCACCGCGAGCGCGACCGCGCGTCGGTGCCACAGGCCGGGTGTCAGCGCCTGCGCCGCCGCGGCGAGCAGCCAGCCGACCCACGCCACGATGCCGAGCGAGACGAACGGCCCGACCGACGGCTCACCGAAGCCCGGCGGTGCGGGGCGCAGTTCGAGCACCGTCCACATGCCGGCGACCATGGCGGCGGTGAACAGGGCCACGGCGGCCGCGAGGCGTACGCCCGGGACCAGGTGGATCACGCCGGCGGCGCGTACCCGCTGGCGGAGCCCGCCGCGCAGGAGGTCCGCGGCGTCCGCGGGCGCCGGCCAGCGGCGGCCCGGCGTGGCCAGGTCCAGGTACGTGCCGACGATCTCGGCGCCACGGGAGCGCCGGTACTCGGTGGGGTAGGCGAGCAGCAGCCACAGGTAACGTCGCTCAAGATCGGTCATGCCAACCCTCCGGCGATTCGCGGGGTGGCGGGCCGGGCGGTGCGGGCCCGCTCGGCCAGCCGCTTGGTGGCGGCCTCGACGTTGCGCCGGAGCCGCTCGGTCTCGGCGCTCAGGGTGGCGTCACCGGTGGGGGAGAGCCGGTAGTAGCGGCGCAGACGGCTGTCCACCACCTCCTCCCGGTCGACCTCGACGAGACCGGCGTCGACCAGCCGGTCGAGTGCGCCGTAGAGCGTCCCGGGGCGTAGCGACACGCGGTTGTCGGAGAGAACGGCGACCTCGCGGATCAGCCCGTAGCCGTGCATCGGCTCGGCGGCGAGCGCGGTGAGGATCAGGAAGGTGGGTTCGCGCAGTGGTGTATCCATCGCCGTAATATATCGGATGCGAAGGTATCCCGGGAGGCGGTCTCGATCAAGCCGCTGAGCAGGTCGTAGGTCGTATATCAACTTCCATCGTTATCCAGTGTTTCCGGGCGGCATCTGTACCCCTCGTGTACCTAACGATCTTGGGGTGGTGGTGTGTGCGAGTGGTTCCGAGGGGGATCGGTGCGGCATCCCGTCGCGGCCGGGGCACCCCAGAGTCGCCGAGGGTCCGGGGCGAG
>NZ_JBEXHY010000143.1:0-12375 GCF_040608295.1 Micromonospora sp. NPDC005197
TACGCGATGACCGGCTGTGCGACGAGCTTCAGCGCGGTGATCACAGCCAGCTCCAGCTTGGTCGGCTCTGCTCGCGACGGCGCCGTGCGGTGCAGTGACGCGCCGAGCGCGACCAGGGCGGCCGGAACCGCGGCGCCCGACAGCAGGGTGAGCGACGCGCCGGCCGCCGACGGCAGATGCAGGCCGCCAGCCGAGCATGCGACACCGAGCAGCGACGCCAGGATCACCGGGTTGCGTACCGGCAGGGAGGCGATACGGCGGACCCGTACCCGCCCGGCCGGGTCGCTGTGCCGGTCCAGGGCGACCAGGATCACGGGCGTCACCACCAGCACCTGCAGCAGGACCACCTCCGCCAGGAACGACACGTCGCCGAGGACCTGCGTTGCGATCGGGATGCCCAGGTTCGCCGAGTTCACGTACCCGGCGGCCATGCCCCAGATCGGCCGTTCGCCGGGCTCGCGACCGAACAGCCAACTCGCGCCGACCCAGCCGAACCCGACGACCGCGGCAGTGCTCAGCCCAAAGGCGAGCAGCGAGCGGCCGGCGAACCCGGAGAGCGGCATTCGGGACAGGGCCAGGAACAGGGCGGCCGGCATCGCAAGATGGAACACGAACCGGCCGAGCACCGACGCCACCGCCTCGCCCAGCAGGCCCCAACGACAGGCCGCGTAACCGACTGCGGTAAGGATCCAGATCGGTACGAACGCCGACACCAGGCTCATACGGCCGTCACCGGCGGGCGGGCGTCGCGCCGGCTCAGGGACTGGCGGGCGTCCGGGGCGTACGAGCCGAGAAACCCGGCGACAATCTCGCTCTCAGTCCTCGAGTGGATCCCAGTGGTTGCCATAGCGCAGCAGTGATTGGGCCAGGTCGGGGTGAGCGGCCGCCCACACGGTGTCGAACAGAAACCACTGTTGGTACCCGAATGACTGACCACAGTGCATGGTGACTTGGGCGAGATGTTCGTCGACCTCGATGCGCGACGCGTCGGGGCGTCGGCCGTCGACGTATCGGCCCGTTGTAAGAAGCTCCATGGCTTCGCGGTGGGCGGGGCCGTGCTCGTTGGGCAGGTCGGGCCACGGGTCGGCGTTGAGGTTGAAGCCGGGCCATCTGTTGCACCGCTCCAGCGCCGGCCTGATGGCGTCTTCTTCGGGCGCGACGAGTGCTCGCAAGACCAGCAGCTCGGGTGGCCATTCTGCACCGCTGTCGGGGTCCGCGGTCCGGAGATGTCCGGCCAGTTCCCGCAACCCGACCCCCGGGAATACCAGCGGCTGGGAGCAGGCGAGGCTTTCGCTGTCGTAGAACGTGAGGAACACCGCGTACGTGCTGGCGTCACCGGTACTGGCGGGCGTAACGACTGTCACCGGCACATCGGCGACGAACGACGTCGACTCACCTTCCGCGCCAGGCAACGGCCACGACTGGAACAGGTATGCCAACCGGTCGGGGGCGGTCGCGACCACCTCGTCATCGAGGAAGAAATAGGCCAGTTCCACCTCGTCGTCATCGGTCCGTACCCGGAGGCTGTGATCGTCGAGGCGGATGAAGTCCTCGTCACCCTCGACGTACAAGTGCTCATGCAGGAGCTCGCGCAGCTCGCTGGTCGTTGCCGCCCGAGACAGGCCGTGCTTCCGTGCCGCCTCGAAGATCGAATCGAGGCCGTAGACGTCACCGCCCAGCTCGTTCTCGACCCAGGACTCCGGATCGTCGCAGTCCCAGCCTCGCCGGAACCAATTCAGCACGGTCTCGTCCGGCAGCCGCCGGACCCGCTTGCTCAACTGGCCCTCGTAGTGAGAGCGATACACGAAATGCACGGCATGACGGTACTGCAGCCGGTCACGCGGATGTGGACGGCCGGAGCACACTCTTCTGTTGCCGTTGGCGCAGCGCCGGTGGGGAGACGGCTATCGGCTGCCTGCCGGCTGGAATAGAGATCTACTCTCAGACCACCCTCAGTGGGGTGGCAGTGGTGCGGCCGGGCGTACCGCCGTGAAGTCGCAGTGCTCGTACCGGGTGGCGGAGAGCAGTAGCAGCCACTCGTCACAGCCCTGCCACGGGTAGAGGTCGGCGGCTCCGCCGCGTACGGTCCGGGGCCCGTCGCCGGTCCGTGGTCGCCGACATTGGATTCTGCCGATGACCATGCACCGCGCCACGTAGTCTTCGACTGTGGACACAACGGCCCTCACACCCCGCGTGCTGGTGATCGGGTTAGATCCGTATCGGGTGCCGGGGCCGTGGGACCCCAAGCCGGTCGCAGACGGCATCGAAGTCGGAAGGGCCCGATTCGTCGAACACAAAGTGGGGGCTCAGTTCTGCCTGTTCGGCCTCGACGGCAGCGACGATGTGGAGGCGGTGGTCACCACTGCCCTGTGCGCCCAGCCTTGGGAGTGCGTCGTCATTGGTGGCGGGGTGCGCAATCAGCCGGAACTGTTCGAGCTGGTGGTCAATCTGGTGCGTCGGCACGCGCCCGAGGCGGCGATCGCATTCAACGCCACCCCGACGGACACGTTCGACGCGGCCGCCCGCTGGGTTGAGGTGCCCGGATGATCGCTCATGCCGGGACTTCGCCACCGGCGCTGCCCCGGCCTCCAACGACGGAGACCGGGGCAGCGCCGCGTTGGGCGTACGTCAGCTGCAGCCGCTGGTGGAGCCGCAGCCCTCGCAGACGTAGCAGCTACCGGCGGGGCGCATCTTCGTACCGCAGGTGAAGCAGAGCGGCGCGTCGGCGGCCTTGCCGATCACGGCCTCCAGCAGTTCGGTGCTGGAACCCACGCTCGGGGCCGGCTTGGCGACGGCCACGTCGGCCATCTCCTGGGCCGGCTGAGCGACGGCCTCGGTCCTGGCCGGGGCCTCGACCGGTGCCGACGACGCCATCGCGGTGAGTTCCGCGCCGGTGACGGCGGCGGCCTCCGCGTCGGCCTCGGCCCGCAGCTGGGCGGCCCGCTCGCTGGCGGTGAAGATGCCCAGCTCGGCGCGGCGCTCGTAGGGCAGGAAGTCCAGTGCCAGGCGACGGAAGATGTAGTCCATCACCGAGGCCGCCATCCGCACGTCCGGGTCGTCGGTCATGCCGGCCGGCTCGAAGCGCATGTTGGTGAACTTGCTGACGAACGTCTCCAGCGGCACGCCGTACTGCAGGCCGATGCTGATGGCCACCGAGAAGGCGTCCATCACGCCGGCCAGGGTGGAGCCCTGCTTGGACATCTTGAGGAAGACCTCGCCGAGGCCGTCGTCCGGGTAGGACGACGCGGTGAGGTAGCCCTCGGCGCCACCGACGGAGAAGCTGACCGTCTCGGACGTGCGCTTCTTCGGCAGGCGCTTACGCACCGGCCGGTACTCGATGACCTTCTCCACCGCGGCCGGCGCGGCGGCTGCGGTCTCGACGGCGGCCGGCGTGGTGGCCTTCTTGGACTTGGCCACCGAGAGCGGCTGGCCGACCTTGCAGTTGTCCCGGTAGATCGCCAGCGCCTTGAGGCCGAGCTTCCAGCCCTCGAAGTAGATCTTCTCGACGTCCTCGACGGTGGCCGCCTCCGGCATGTTGACCGTCTTGGAGATGGCGCCGGAGACGAACGGCTGGATCGCCGCCATCATCCGCACGTGGCCCATCGGGGCGATCGACCGCTCGCCCATCGCGCAGTCGAACACCGCGTAGTGCTCCGGCTTGAGGCCCGGGGCGTCCACCACGTGGCCGTGGTCGGCGATGTGCTCGATGATCGCCTCGACCTGCTCCTCGGGGTAGCCGAGGCTGCGCAGGGCGCGCGGCACCGTCTGGTTGACGATCTGCATCGAGCCGCCGCCGACCAGCTTCTTGAACTTGACCAGCGCCAGGTCCGGCTCCACGCCGGTCGTGTCGCAGTCCATCATGAAGCCGATCGTGCCGGTCGGGGCGAGGACGCTGGCCTGCGCGTTGCGCCAGCCGAACTTGTCACCGATCTTGTTGCCCTGGGTCCACTGCTTGGTCGCCTCACGGACGATCGCGGTGGCCACCGGGCTGGTCGGCTTGATCTCGTCGTTGGCCGCGGCGTGCTTGCGCATGACCCGCTTGTGCGGCTCGGCGTTGCGGGCGTAGCCGTCGTACGGGCCGACGACGCCGGCCAGCTCGGCGGAGCGGCGGTAGGCGGTGCCGGTCATCAGCGACGTGATCGACGCGGCGACCGAGCGGCCCTGGTCCGAGTCGTACGGCAGGCCGGTGGCCATCAACAGGGCGCCCAGGTTGGCGTAGCCGATGCCGAGCTGCCGGTAGGCGCGGGTGGTCTCACCGATCTTCTCGGTCGGGAAGTCGGCGAAGCAGATCGAGATGTCCATCGCGGTGATGACGAACTCGACGGACTTGACGAACTTCTCCACCTCGAAGCCGCCGTCGGCCCGGAGGAACTTCATCAGGTTGAGCGAGGCGAGGTTGCACGAGGAGTTGTCCAGGTGCAGGTACTCCGAGCACGGGTTCGACGCGGTGATCCGCCCGGTCTCCGGGCAGGTGTGCCAGTCGTTGATCGTGTCGTCGTACTGCAGGCCGGGGTCGGCGCACTCCCAGGCGGCCTGGGAGATGGTGCGGAACAACTTCTTGGCGTCCACGGTGTCGATCACCGAGCCGTCCAGGCGACCGCGCAGGTCAAAGCCGCCGCCGTTCTGCACGGCGGTCATGAACTCGTCCGAGACGCGGACCGAGTTGTTGGCGTTCTGGTACTGCACGCTGACGATGTCGGAGCCGCCGAGGTCCATGTCGAACCCGGCGTCGCGCAGCGCGCGGATCTTGTCCTCCTCGCGCGCCTTGGTCGCCACGAACTCCTCGATGTCCGGGTGGTCCACGTCGAGGATGACCATCTTGGCCGCGCGCCGGGTGGCGCCACCGGACTTGATGGTGCCGGCGGAGGCGTCCGCGCCGCGCATGAAGCTGACCGGGCCGGAGGCGGTGCCGCCGGAGGAGAGCAGTTCCTTGGAGGAACGGATCCGGGAGAGGTTGACCCCGGCCCCCGAGCCGCCCTGGAAGATCCGCCCCTCCTCCTTGTACCAGTCGAGGATGGAGTCCATCGAGTCGTCGACGGAGAGGATGAAGCAGGCGCTGACCTGCTGCGGCGACGGCGTGCCGACGTTGAACCAGACCGGCGAGTTGAAGCTGAACACCTGGTTCAGCAGCATCCAGGTCAGCTCGTGGGCGAAGACCTCGGCGTCCGCCGGGCTGGCGAAGTAGCCGTACTCCTCGCCGGCGGTGCGGTAGGTGGTGACCACCCGGTCGATCAGCTGCTTGAGCGACCACTCCCGCTCCGGGGTCCCCACCGCGCCCCGGAAGTATTTGGTGGTCACGATGTTCGCCGCGTTGACGCTCCACGACTCCGGGAACTCAACCCCACGCTGCTCGAAGTTGATCGAGCCGTCCCGCCAGTTCGTCATCACGACGTCGCGGCGCTCCCAGGACACCTCGTCGTACGGGTGGACCCCCTCCGTCGTCCACACCCGCTCGATCTTCAGCCCCGCGCCTGCCTTGTTCCGTGAACGGCTCGTTGTCACGCCGTCGCCCCCCTCGTCTGCGCGGTCACCCACCGCGCGTCCTGATCTTTCGAAAAACAGTGAAGTCAACTGGTACGGCCGGCGGCCTCAACCGCGTCGGCCCGGCCCTGCTCCCGGGCTCGCGCCACGGCCCGCAACGTCTCGATCTCGCGCTCGAAGTCGGCGAGCGAGTCGAAGGAGCGGTAGACGCTGGCGAACCGCAGGTAGGCGATCTCGTCCAGGTCGCGCAGCGGGCCCAGGATCGCCAGGCCCACCTCGTGACTGGGGATCTCGGCGGCCCCCTTGGCCCGGACGGTCTCCTCCACGCGCTGCGCCAGCAGCGCGAGTGAGTCGTCGTCCACCGGCCGGCCCTGGCACGCCTTGCGTACCCCGCCGATGATCTTCGTACGACTGAACGGCTCGGTCACCCCGCTGCGCTTGACCACCGCGAGGACCGCCTCCTCGACGGTGGTGAACCGCTTGCCGCACTCCGGGCAGGAGCGCCGCCGCCGGATGAGCTGGCCGTCGTCGGCCTCCCGCGAGTCGACCACGCGGGAGTCGGCGTGCCGGCAGTACGGACACCGCATCGCCCAACCTCCAAAATCATGATCAACCGCGGACACTCCGGGCACTCCCGGACACGGCTCGCCACGGCGGCACCACCCTCGGGTGACGCCCGCCGTGATCAACGTTACGGGAGTGCGGTCGGTAGTCGAACCCAACCTGTAGGCAACTTACGCCCGTGTCACTACTACATCTAGGGGTTGACCGTATGTCGCTGGCGAACCCGGGTCAAGTCGACCGGCGTGTCCGGCGCGTCACGGACCATCCGGCCATCCGCACCTGCCACCTCACCGCAGAACCAACGCCGGGAACCCGCCCCGGTTACCGGCCGCACGGCCGGAACGCCCCGGAAAACAGCCACCGATCGAACATCCGTGCTACTCGACGTACCATTTATCAGAACATCCGTACGACCGGAGCGGTTTTTCACCCCGACACGCCGGTGAGAGGTCGTACAGATGTTTGAAAATGACCGATCTCACCTATACGGTCATGAACAACATGGCACCACCGCACGCACCACGAGCCGACGAGGCACCCAGCGCCGACCAGGGAGGACGGACGTGACCGAAGACCGGGCCAGCCGGCCGAAGAGCCCGCAGCAGATCACCGAGGCGGGCCCGCCGGCCACCCGACGCCGCAGCGCCGCGCGCAGCCGGACGGGTCAGCCCGCCGTGCGCCCGGTCACCCCGGTGGTCAGCGCCTTCCCCGACCCCGCGACGGTCGACCTGACCGCCCGCCAGCGCCGCATCCTGGAGTTCATCCGCACCTGGGTCGAGCGGCACGGCTACCCGCCGAGCGTCCGGGAGATCGGCGAGGCGGTCGGCCTGGTGTCCCCGTCGAGCGTCGCCTACCAGCTCAAGGAGCTGGAGAAGAAGGGCTTCCTCCGCCGCGACCCCAACCGGCCCCGAGCGGTGGACGTCCGTGCCCCCAGCGAGGCCATCGACGACGAGTTGTCCCGCGCCCAACGGCCCACCCCGGCGTACGTGCCGATGCTCGGCCGCATCGCCGCCGGTGGGCCGATCCTCGCCGAGCAGGCAGTGGAGGACATCTTCCCCCTGCCCCGCGAGCTGGTCGGCGAGGGCGAGGTGTTCATGCTCCAGGTCAAGGGTGACTCGATGCTCGACGCGGCGATCTGCGACGGCGACTGGGTGGTCGTCCGGCAGCAGCCGACGGCCGACTCGGGCGAGATCGTGGCCGCCATGCTCGACGGCGAGGCCACCGTCAAGACCTACCGGCGACGCGACGGGCACGTCTGGCTGATGCCGCAGAACCCCGCCTTCGACCCGATCCCCGGCGACGACGCCACCATCATGGGCCGGGTTGTGGCGGTGCTCCGCCGGATCTGACCGGCCGGCGCGCGGGTGAGTGGCCCCACCGCGCTCACCCGCGCGGCCGGACCGATGGCGCTGACCGTGTCAGTAGCGGTCGCCCCGCTGGCCACGGCCGCCCCCGGGATACTGCCCGTACGGGTCGCCGGGCACGTCGCCGTCCCGCCGACGGCCGGGCCGCTGGCCCCGGTAGTCCGGCTCCTGCCCACCGCGCCGTGGCGGCTCCGCCCGACCGCCGCCGGGCTGACCACCACCGCCGCCGTACACCCCGCCGCCCGGTCGGCCACCGGCACCGCCGGGTCGACCTCCGGGGCCGCCGGCACGGCCGCCACCGTAGACACCGCCCCCGACCGGAGCACCGCCGCCACCACCGCCGGGGCGGGCGGGGCCGTAACCGCCGCCACCCCCCTCACCGGCTGGGCGCGCACCGCCGCCGCCGTACACGGCACCGCCAGCAGGAGCGGGACCGCCCCGGCCGGAACCACCGCCGTAGACGCCGCCATCGGCCGCCGCACCGCCGTACACGCCGGTGCCGGGACGGCCACCGCCGGGCGGGGCGCCCTCGTCCCGCCCTGCGCCGCGCCGGTCGTCCCGGTCATCCGTCGAGTCCGAATCGTCGGCCGCCGGTGGCCGGCGGCGGGCCCGCAGGATGCCGACGATGCCGGCGCCGACGAGCAGCAGACCGAGCACGCCGACCGCGCCCACGAGGTAGGTGATGTCATCGAGACTGAGCCCGTCGATCCAGGACTTCTCGGCGGCCGGGTTGGCACCCCCGGGAGCGGCAACGGGCGCGGCCACGCTGTTGGACGGCGTGTAGCTCAGAATGTCGACGGGCTCGTCCGCGGTGAGCTGCCCGCCGTCGGAGACGGTGACGAAGGTCTTCCCGTCCGGGGTGTAGGAGATCGCCTCACCGAACGGGTCGGCCAGTGGCGTCACCCGCGGCTTGCCGGTGGTGAGCGCCCCGACGATGTTGCCGTCGGTCACGTCGTACTCGAAGGCGTCCGCGTACGTCCGGACGACGACGCGGCTGCCGTCCGGCGATCGGGCGGCCCCGGTGACCGCGAGCCGCCCGTAGACGCTGAGCGGGTTCTCCGTGGTGGTCTTCGGCAGCTTGATCTCGCCGACCTTCTTCATCGGCACCGGCGCGGTGTCGCCGTTCTTCAGCTTCGCCGTCGGGGTGTAGATCTCCGCGTTGCCGCTCGACACCTTGGTGATGATCAGCGGAAGGCCGTCGGCCCCCACCAGCAACGCCTCGGCGTCGTGCGGCTTGTTCTCCGGGTAGGAGAGCCGGTGCAGCACGGGCTGCTTCGTACCGGTGATCGGCATGGTCCAGACCGCGATCCGCGACCGCCGCTCCTTGTTGGTGGTGTTGTCGCCGATGTCACCGATCCACAGGGTGTCGCCCTTCGGCGACACGGCGAGGTCCTCGGTGTCGAACGGCCCCTGACCCGAGTAGCGGACCGGCTCCTTGACGACCTTGCACTTGCTGTCGAGGAAGAAGATCCGTTTGCGCGCCTCAACCTCGGTGCCGTCGTTGATGACGATGTAGCCGGTCTTGGTCGCTACCAGCCCGGACAGCTCCCGCAGCCGCTCGTCGGTGACCGAGCAGCGCTTCTTGCCAGGGGTGGCGCCGGGCGGCTGGGATGATCCGGGAGCGGGAGCGGCTACGGCGACTCCGGCCAGCGCCACGGTTGCCCCGAGCAGGCCGAGGGCAACCGTGACCGAGGAAACAACGCGGCGCATTCGGCCAGTGTCGCATGCCGCGCGTTTCCGGTGGATGACGCCGGGGCCGCTCAGGGCCGGCTGCCGACCGCCTGGCCCTCGCGCTGCACGTCGAACGGCGCCAGCTCGGCGGCGAGCGCCGCGCTGACCCGAACGTGCAGCAGGGTGCCCTCCGGTAGGTGCGACGTACTGAGCACCTCGCCCGTGCGGTGCACCCGGGACACCAGGTCACCCCGGTCGTACGGCAGCACGGCCCGGACCTCCACGGCGGGTTGCGGCAGCCGCTCCTCGATCGCCGCCCGCAGGGCGTCGATCCCCCGCCCCGAGTACGCCGAGACGAAGATCGCCTCGGGCCAGAGTCGCTTGAGCCGCAGCAGCGCGTCCTCGTCGGCCGCGTCGGTCTTGTTGACCACCAGCAGCTCGGGCAGCCGGTCCGCGCCCACCTCGGCGAGCACCTCGTGCACCGCCCGGACCTGCTCCTCCGGATCCGGGTGGGTGCCGTCGACGACGTGCACCACCAGGTCCGCCTCCGCGACCTCCTCCAGCGTCGAGCGGAACGCCTCGACGATCTGGTGCGGCAGGTGCCGGACGAAGCCCACCGTGTCGGAGAGCGTGTAGAGCCGCCCGTCCGAGGTGGTGGCCTTGCGGGTGGTCGGGTCGAGCGTCGCGAAGAGCGCGTTCTCCACCAGCACGCCCGCGCCGGTCAGTCGGTTGAGCAGGCTGGACTTGCCGGCGTTGGTGTAGCCGGCGATGGCCACGGCGGGCACGGAGTTGCGGGTGCGACGGGCGCGCTTGGTGACGCGTACCGTGCGCATGCTCTTGATCTCGCGACGCAGCCGGGAGATGCGGTGACGGATGCGCCGACGGTCGGTCTCCAGCTTGGTCTCACCGGGACCACGCACACCCACACCGCCGCCCGCGCCGCCGCCGCGACCGCTACCACCGGTCTGGCGGGAGAGCGTCTCACCCCAACCGCGCAGTCGGGGCAGCAGGTATTGCAGCTGGGCCAGCTCGACCTGCGCCTTACCTTCCTTGCTCTTGGCGTGCTGGGCGAAGATGTCGAGGATCAGCGCCGTCCGGTCGACAACCTTGACCTTGGTGCGCTGCTCCAGGTTGCGCAGCTGCGACGGCGACAGCTCACCGTCACAGATGACCGTGTCGGCGCCGGTGGACAGCACCACCGCGCCAAGATCGTCGACCTTGCCGCGACCGATGTACGTGGCCGGGTCGGGTCGGGTACGACGCTGGATCAGCCCTTCGAGCACCTGCGAGCCGGCGGTCTCGGCCAGCGCGGCCAGCTCGGTCAGGGAATTCTCCGCGTCGGTGACCGTGCCCTCGGTCCAGACGCCCACCAGGACGACCCGCTCCAGTCGCAGCTGGCGGTATTCCACCTCGGTGACGTCGGTGAGCTCGGTTGACAGGCCCGGAACGCGTCGCAGGGACTGTCGCTCCGACAGCTCCATCTCGCCAGTGGTGACGTCGTCGAACTCGTCCTCGACGGGGACGAAGCTCTCCTGGTCTCGCAAGCGGTTCTCCTGTCCGAAATGATGAGTAGAACGTAATCCTGACATGGCACAACGCCGAACGCACCTGCTATATGCCCGTGCTGGAGGTCGCCAAAAGTGGGGGCGAATACCGGTCGACCTCGACAACCCGGTAGAAATGCGGGGGCGGCGGCCGACCGGCCGCACAGCCGTGACGGAGGGACCCCGTGGCCATCACCCGACTGCCGAGCGCCGGATTCTCGATCACCATCCGGATCGCCGTGACCGCGGACGCGTCCTCGATCGGCCGGCTCACCACCTCCGTCGGCGAGGCCGGAGCGATCGTCACGGCGCTGGACGTGGTGGACTCGGACCCGACCAACGTGATCGTCGACCTGACCTGCGACACCGCCGACGCCGGTCACGCCGACCAGGTGGTCGAGGCGCTGACCGCGCTCGACGGCGTGGACGTGCGCAAGGTGTCGGACCGCACCTTCCTCCTGCACCTCGGCGGCAAGATCGAGGTGACCTCCAAGGTCGCGCTGCGCAACCGTGACGAGCTGTCCCGGGCGTACACCCCGGGGGTGGCCCGGGTCTGCATGGCGATCGCCGAGAACCCGGCGGACGCCCGACGGCTGACGATCAAGCGCAACACGGTGGCGGTGGTCAGCGACGGCTCCGCGGTGCTCGGGCTGGGCAACCTGGGCCCGGCCGCGTCGCTGCCGGTGATGGAGGGCAAGGCCGCGCTGTTCAAGCGCTTCGGCGGGGTGGACGCCTGGCCGGTCGTGCTGGACACGCAGGACACCGACGAGATCGTGCAGATCGTCAAGGCGATCGCGCCCGCGTACGGCGGGATCAACCTGGAGGACATCGCCGCGCCGCGCTGCTTCGAGATCGAGGCCCGGCTGCGCGAGGCGCTGGACATCCCGGTCTTTCACGACGATCAGCACGGCACCGCGATCTGCGTGCTGGCCGCGCTGACCAACGCGCTGCGCGTCGTGGGCAAGCAGCTCGCGGACGTCCGGGTCGTCGTCTCCGGCGCCGGCGCGGCGGGCACCGCGATCATGAAGCTGCTGCTGCGCCAGGGCGTCGGCGACATCATCGCGTACGACCGCCAGGGCGCCCTGCACCGCGGGCTGACCGACCTCAACCCGGCCTGGCAGTGGCTGGCGGAGAACACCAACAAGGAGAACTACGCGGGCGACCTGCCCGGCGCGATCCGGGGCGCCGACGTGTTCATCGGGGTCAGCGCGCCGAACCTGCTCACCGGCGACGACATCGCCGGCATGGCGAAGGACGCCATCGTCTTCGCGCTGGCCAACCCGGACCCGGAGGTCGACCCCCGGGAGGCGCGCAAGTACGCCGCGGTGGTCGCCACCGGCCGCTCGGACCAGCCCAACCAGATCAACAACGTGCTCGCCTTCCCCGGCGTGTTCCGCGGGATGCTTGACGCGCACGCCGAGGAGTTCACCGAGGAGATGGCGATCGCGGCCGCCCGGGCCATCGCCGACGTCGTCGGTGAGGAGAAGATCAACCCGACGGTGATCGTGCCGAGCGTCTTCGACTCGCGGGTCGCCCCGGCGGTCGCGGCCGCCGTCCGGGCCGCCGCGAACAACCCCAGCCCTCTCCCGGCAGCCGACCCGGGCCCCACCGACCTCCCCGAGATCGCGGCCAACGCCAGCGCCACCCCGTAACGCACGAACCGCCGGGCACCCGACCCCGCCCCTCCGTCGATCATGAAGTTATTGCCATGACACGCCGAGCAGGCTGGCAATAACTTCATGATCGACGCG
>NZ_JBEXHY010000144.1:0-12214 GCF_040608295.1 Micromonospora sp. NPDC005197
CGGGATCGCCCGCCAGACGGGGGCCGCCCGGCGGGCCCGTAACCGGGCCCGGGTCAGCGCCAGCACCGGGCCGGTGACCCGGCCGCCCGGCGGCTCGCCGAACGGTCGCTGGCCGGACCACTCGCCCCGGCTGCTCAGCGGGCGCAGGTCGACCCGGGCCTGGGCGTGGGCGATCCGCGCCCAGGCGCGTCCGACCGGCGAGTCGTCGAAGCCGGCCGCCGCGGCGGGGGAGTCCCAGACGGTCAGCGCCGCCCACCGGGTCAGGTCGGCGTCACCCGGCCCGAAGCCGGTGCCGGTCCCCGTGCCCAGCAGCTTGCCGAACCGGACACCCGGCAGGGCCCGCAGTCGACGTGGGTCCACCGCCATCCGGGTCAGCGCCCGGGGCAGCGCGCCGCGGGAGGTCCGCCACACGTGCAGGGTGACCAGCTCCGGTACGGCGCTGCTGTGCCGGCCGGTTCGCTCGCGCGGCTCGCTCACGCCACCTCGGCCGGGACGCCGGCGGTGACGCGCAGCAGCTCGGCGTAGGTGGTCGGGAAGACCGCCTGCGGTACGCCGCCCGCGGCCCAGATCTGCGGGTACGCCGCCAGCGCGGTGTCCACCAGGGTGCGCAGCGCCTGCGGGTGCCCGAGCGGGGCTACCCCACCGATCGGCTGCCCGGTGTGCTTCCGGACGAACTCCGGGGTGGCCCGGCGCAGCCGGGTGACTCCGATGGACGCGGCGAGGCCGGCGGTGTCGACCCGGTGCGCGCCGGAGGTGAGCACGAGCAGCGGCGCGTCGTCCGCGTCGAAGATCAGCGAGTTGGCGATCTGGCCGACCTCGACGCCGAGCGCCTCGGCCGCGGCTGCCGCGGTGTGCACCGCGTCGGGCAGCAGGCGGACCGTGCTGGGCTGGCCGGCGCCGTCGCGCGCACCGGCGACGTCGAGTGCGTCCTGCACCGCCCGTACGTTCGGGTGTGGCTGCATGGGGACATTCTTCCCGGTCCGCCGGCGCCGGTTCACTCCGGTGCGTACGGACGGCGAGCCTCGGCGCGTCACACGTTGCATTTTCGTCGGAGGGGAGGTGTACTGTCAGGAGCAGTTAGAACGAGTGTTCGATTGCCTCGAACGCCCGTTCCAACCAGCCGGAGCGCGGTGTTTCGCGGCGCCAGCTCCGGGCGGTGTGGCTTCGCGGGCCGCACCTGGGTTTCCGGGCAGTCGCGAGCCCGGTCCCGTCAGGCAGGAGCGTCGCTCGCCGCCCACGACCCCCGGGCGGCGGGCGACGAACCCGCCGGTACGCCGGCCGGGTGTGGTGTGGGGAAGCATCCACACCCGGCCGGCCACCCCCGGTGCGTCTTCCTCCGCACCACCCGACCTCGGCGTCTCGTCGGCGGCACCACTGCCCCGGCCGACGCCCCGGCCATGTGGAGGAGACAGTCCATGCCGACCAACCCGGCTCAGGCACCGACGGTGCCGGCGCACGTGCTGCCGCACCGCACCCCTGCCCAGCTCCTCACCCTGGCCCGCCGTGGGCTGGTCGAGGCCGGCCAGACCCGACCTGACGGCCTGCGCTATGCGGCCGCCCACCTGGCGGCGCTGCGTGCGGCGGCCGCCCTGCTCGCCGCCCGGGCCCGGCCCGCCCCGAGCCGGCGCAACCGGATCACCAGCGTCTGGGTCCTGCTCTGCGCCGTCGCCCCCGAGCTCGACGAGTGGGCCCGGTTCTTCGCCGCCGGGGCCGGCAAACGAGCCGCCGCCGAAGCCGGCATCCCCCGGGTGGTCAGCGCCCGGGAGGCAGACGATCTGCTCCGCGCCGCCGAACAGTTCGTCACGGTGGTGGAGACCGCGCTCGGCGTGGCACACCAACCGGCCCTGGACGGCCTCGCCGCATGAGCCCGCCGTGACGCCGACCGCCTGGAAGGGAAGCCGGGCGGCCGGCGTCACGGTGCGTCGGTCCTGATCTGTTCCACAGCAACGACGGGGGAGTTGGTCCAATGGCGGGCCGCATGGTGGTCGGTTCCGCCGCACTGGCCGATCTGGTACGCCCAGCGAGCGCACCCGATCCGGTCGGCGGCCACCGGGTGCTACCGGTGGCGCCCGAGCTGACCGGCCTGCTGCCCAACCGGGGCCTGCGCCGCGGCAGCACGATCGCGGTCGTCGCTGGTCAGCCCCGACGCAGTGGCGGCACCTCGCTGGTGCTGGCCCTGCTGGCCGAGGCGTCCCGGGCCGGTTCGTGGTGTGCCGTGGTCGGAGTGCCGACGTTCGGCGCGGGTGCGGCAGCTGAGCTGGGCATCGCCCTGGACCGGCTGGCCCTGGTGCCGAATCCCGGCCCCGAGTGGGCCACAGTGGTCGCCGCGTTGATCGACGGGGTGGACGTCGTGGTCACCGCCGTACCCGCCTCGGTCTCCGCCTCGGTCGCCACCCGGCTGGCCGCGCGGGCCCGGCAGCGCGGCAGCGTACTCGTTCCGTACGGCCGGTGGGACGGCGCGGACGTGACGTTGCAGGTGGTCCGTGGGGTCTGGGAAGGGCTCGGCCAGGGCCGGGGGCGGCTGCGTCGCCGGGAGGTCACCGTCTCGGCGCGCGGGCGCGGAGCGGCCGCCCGCCCCAAGGAGATCAAGGTCTGGCTTCCCGGTGCCGAGCTCACCCGGGTCATTCCCCGGGCGGTGCGGTCGACCGTGGGCCGTCCGTCCGTGCCGCTCGCCCTGGTCGGGTCGGGGTGACCGGCTCGCCGATCCGGACCCTGCTGCTGTGGTGCCCGGACTGGCCGGTGCTCGCCGCCGAGATCGTCGACGGGGTGCCGGCCACCGGTCCGGTCGCCGTGTTGCACGCCAACCGGGTGGTCGCCTGCTCCGAGCGGGCCCGCGCCGAGGGCGTGCGCCGAGGGCTGCGCAAGCGGGAGGCGCAGGGCCGTTGCCCGCAGCTCACCGTCGTGGAGTACGACCCCGGCCGGGACGC
Source organism: Micromonospora sp. NPDC005197 (assembly GCF_040608295.1). NCBI lineage: Bacteria > Bacillati > Actinomycetota > Actinomycetes > Micromonosporales > Micromonosporaceae > Micromonospora > Micromonospora sp. NPDC005197. Next base: position 2,928 of record NZ_JBEXHY010000144.1, read on the forward strand.
CCGGGCGTTCGAGCCGGTGGTCGCCGCGCTGGAGGAACTGGTCGCCGGCGTCGAGGTGGTCCGCCCGGGCGCCTGCGCGGTCGCCGCCCGGGGCCCGAGTCGTTACCTCGGCGGTGAGGAGGCGGCCGCCGAGCGGCTCATCGAGCATGTCGCCCAGTCCTGTCTGGTGGAGAGCCAGGTGGGCATCGCCGACGGGGTGTTCGCCGCGGGGTTGGCCGCCCGCGCCGGCCGGGTGGTGGCGCCGGGCGGAACACCGGCGTTCCTGGCCGGGATGCCGGTCGAGGCGCTCGGTCGGTCCGCACTGGCCGATCTGCTGCGCCGGCTGGGGGTGCGGACCCTCGGCGACTTCGCCGCGCTACCGGCCGGTGACGTGCTGGCCCGGTTCGGGTTCGACGGCGCGCTGGCCCACCGGCTGGCCGCCGGCCGGGATCACCGCCCGCTCGCCGTCCGGCAGCCGCCGACCGACCTGACGGTGACCTCCGCGTACGACGAGCCGATCGACCGGGTCGACGCGGCGGCGTTCGCCGCCCGCGCGCTGGCCGAGCAGTTGCACGACCGGCTCGCCGGGCACGGGCTGGCCTGCACCCGGCTCGGCATCGAGGCGGTCACCGAGCACGGGCAGGAGCTGCACCGGGTGTGGCGGCACGACGGCCTGCTCACCGCCGCCGCCATCGCCGACCGGGTGCGCTGGCAGCTCGACGGTTGGCTCTCCGGCAGCAACGGCCGCGCCGGTGCCCGACCGGCCCGGCCGACGGCCGGCATCATCCGGCTGCGGCTGATCCCGGACGGGGTGATCGCCCAGGCCGGCCTGCAGACCGGCCTCTGGGGGGAGACGGGCGAGGAGCGGGAGAGGGCGCACCGGGCATTGAGTCGGGTGCAGGGCATCCTCGGCCCGGAAGCGGTGGTCACGGCGGTGCTCGGCGGTGGGCGTTCCCCGGCCGACCAGGTGCGCCTGGTGCCGTGGGGCGACGAACGGCTCCCCGCCCGGCCGGGCCCGCCGGCCGTTGCCGGCGCCGACCCGGCCCCCGGTGGTGACCGGGCCGGTGGTGACCGTGCCGGTGGTGACCGGGCCGGTGGTGCCGGTCGGCCTGCTGACCGCGGCGGGGGCGTTCCGCCGTGGCCGGGCCGGCTGCCGCCGCCCGCGCCCGCCGTGGTGCTGCCCAGCCCGCTCGCCGCGACCGTGCACGACGCCACCGGCGAGCCGGTGGTGATCAGTGCGCGGTTGGCGGTGAGCGCTGTTCCCGCCCGGCTGGTGGTCGGCGACGGCCGACCGGCGGAGATCGTGGGCTGGGCCGGGCCGTGGCCGGTGGACGAGCGCTGGTGGGCGCCGGCCGAGGCTCGCCGTCGGGCACGGTTCCAGGTCAGCCTCGCCGACGGCACCGCTCTGCTGCTCGCTGTGGAGTCCGGGCAGTGGCTGGTGGAGGCGATCTATGACTGAGTCAGGTTGGCCCATGACCGGCGTTGGCCGGGAGGCAGATGTCCTGATGAGCGGTATGACTGTGAGTCATAAATATGACTCACAGTCATACCGCTCATGGTGGCTGTTGCCGCTGGCGGGGTCGCGCACCGCCGGGCGGCTGGTCGGTCGTGCCACCGCCGTCGGGCCGGCAGAAGCGGCCGGCGCGGTCCGAGCGGGCGGCGCGGTCCGAGCCGGCGGAGGGGCCGGATGAGCTTTCACAACCCGAAGATGCCCTGGTCGGAGCTGGAGCGGGTGCTCTCCGGCCGGGCCAGCGGCGGCTCCGGCGGCGGGCGGTCGCGCGAGGAGCGGCACCTGCACGTGGTGGACCCGCTCGCCGTGGACGCCGACGGTGGGGACTCCCCGGCCTGGAGTCGCCGGCGCGAGCAGTACCAGCCGCCGGAGCTGCCCCGCCCCGACGGCGTGGTGCCCTACGCGGAGCTGCACGCGCACACCAACTTCAGCTTCCTCGACGGCGCCAGCCATCCCGAGGAGCTGGCCGAGGAGGCGGCCCGGTTGGGGCTCACCGCGCTCGCCGTCACCGACCACGACGGCTTCTACGGGGTGGTCCGCTTCGCCGAGGCGGCCCGCACGCTGGGCCTGCCGACCATCTTCGGCGCGGAGCTGTCCCTCGGGCTGCCCGGCCCGCAGAACGGCGAACCCGACCCGCACGGCGCGCACCTGCTGGTGCTCGCGCACGGCCACGAGGGGTACGCCCGGCTGGCCACCACCATCGCCCGTGCCCAACTGCGCGGCGGGGAGAAGGGCCGCCCGATCTACGGGGACCTGGAGGAGGTCGCCGCCGAGCTGCGCGACCACGTGCTGGTGCTGACCGGCTGCCGCAAGGGGCACGTGCCGGGCGCGCTGCTCACCGAGGGGGTGGACGCGGCGGCCCGCGAACTGGACCGGCTGACCGCGCTGTTCGGCGCGGAGACGGTGGCGGTGGAGCTGACCGACCACGGGCATCCCGTCGACGCCGACCGCAACGACGCGCTCGCCGACCTGGCCGCCGCGGCCGGGCTGCCGACGGTGGCCAGCAACAACGTGCACTACGCCAGCCCCGGTCGGCGTCGGCTGGCCACCACTGTCGCCGCCGTCCGGGCCCGGCGCAGCCTCGACGAGATCGACGGCTGGTTGCCCGCGGCGGCCACCGCCCACCTGCGCAGCGGCGCGGAGATGGTGGCCCGGTTCGCCGCGTACCCGGGCGCGGTGGCGCGGGCCGCCGAGTTCGGCGCCGAGCTGGCCTTCGACCTGCAACTGGTCGCGCCGCAACTGCCGGCGTACCCGGTGCCGCCGGGGCACACCGAGATGAGCTGGCTGCGCAAGCTGACCGCCGACGGGGCACACGAGCGCTACGGGCCGCCGCAGGCGCACCCGACGGCGTACGCGCAGCTCGACCACGAGCTGAACATGATCGAGGAGCTGGGCTTCCCCGGCTACTTCCTGGTGGTCTACGACATCGTCACGTTCTGCCGCGAGCAGGACATCTACTGCCAGGGCCGGGGTTCGGCGGCCAACTCGGCGGTCTGCTACGCGCTGCGGATCACCAACGTGGACGCCGTCCGGCACCGGCTGCTCTTCGAGCGGTTCCTCGCCCCGGAGCGGGACGGCCCGCCGGACATCGACGTGGACATCGAGTCCGACCGCCGGGAGGAGGTGATCCAGCACGTCTACACCCGCTACGGCCGGGAGCACGCCGCCCAGGTCGCCAACGTCATCTCCTACCGGCCCCGGTCGGCGGTACGGGACGTGGCCAAGGCGTTCGGCTTCTCACCCGGTCAGCAGGACGCCTGGAGCAAGCAGATCGACAGGTGGGGCTCGGTCGCCACGGTCGACGTCGAGGGCATCCCGGAGCAGGTGGTGGAGTACGCCAACGAGCTGCAGACGTTCCCCCGGCACCTGGGCATCCACTCCGGCGGCATGGTGATCTGCGACCGTCCGGTGATCGAGGTCTGCCCGGTGGAGTGGGGGCGGATGCCCGGCCGCAGCGTGCTCCAGTGGGACAAGGACGACTGTGCCGCCGTCGGCCTGGTGAAGTTCGACCTGCTCGGCCTCGGCATGCTCTCCGCGCTGCACTACGGCTACGACATGATCGGGTCCCGGCTCGACCTCGGCGACATGACGCTGGACGACCCCGAGGTCTACGACATGCTCTGCCGGGCCGACTCGGTCGGGGTGTTCCAGGTGGAGAGTCGCGCCCAGATGGCCACCCTGCCCCGACTCAAGCCCCGCGAGTTCTACGACCTGGTGGTCGAGGTGGCGCTGATCCGACCGGGTCCGATCCAGGGCGGTTCGGTGCACCCGTTCATCCGGCGCAAGAACGGTCAGGAGCCGGTGACCTTCGCCCACCCGTTGATGCGCAACGCGCTGGAGAAGACCCTGGGTGTGCCGCTGTTCCAGGAGCAGTTGATGCAGCTCGCCATCGACCTGGCCGGTTTCGACGCGGCCGAGGCCGACCAGCTGCGCCGGGCGATGGGGGCGAAACGCTCGGTCGAGCGGATGACCCGCATCGCCGACCGGCTCTACGCCGGGATGGCCGAGCGGGGCATCACCGGCGAGCTGGCCGACGACGTCTACCGCAAGCTCACCGCGTTCGCCAGCTACGGCTTCCCGGAGAGCCACGCGATGAGCTTCGCCTACCTGGTGTACGCCAGCTCGTGGCTCAAGCGCTACCACCCGGCGCCGTTCCTGGCGGCGCTGCTCAACGCCCAGCCGATGGGCTTCTACTCCCCGCAGACCCTGGTCGACGACGCCCGCCGGCACGGGGTGGAGGTCCGCCGCCCGGACATCAACGCCAGCGGGGCGCTGGCGGTGTTGGAGTCCACCCCGGACACCCGGTGGGGCAGCGGGCCGGGGGAGCCGCCGCACGCCTGGGGACTGGGCGGCCCGGCCGTCCGGCTCGGACTGTCCAGCGTGCGTACCCTCGGCGCCGAGGTGGCCGAGCGGATCGAGGCCGAGCGGGCGGCCGGCGGGGCGTACCGCGACATGCCGGATCTGGCCCGGCGGGTCGGTCTCACCGCCGCGCAGCTGGAGGCGCTGGCCACCGCGGACGCCTTCGCCTGTTTCGGGCTGACCCGGCGGGAGGCGCTCTGGGCCGCCGGCGCGGCGGCCCAGGACCGACCGGGCCGGCTGCCCGGCACGGTGACCGGCGCGGCGGCGCCCACGCTGCCCGGCATGGAGGCGGTGGACCGGCTGGTCGCCGACGTGTGGGCCACCGGGTTGTCGCCGGAGAGCCACCCGGCCCGGTTCATCCGGGGGCAGCTCGACGTGCTCGGCGCGGTGCCGATCGCCCGGCTCGGTCGGGTGGAGCCGGGCCAGCGGATCCGGGTCGGCGGCATCGTCACCCACCGGCAGCGCCCGGCGACCGCCGGCGGGGTGACCTTCCTCAACCTGGAGGACGAGACCGGGATGCTGAATGTCACCTGCTCACCGGGGCTGTGGCAGCGTTACCGGCGGGTGGCCCGCACCAGCGCCGCACTGGTGGTCCGGGGGCGACTGCAACGGCACGAGGGAGTGACCAACCTGGTCGCCGACCGGCTGGACGCGATCGAGCCGCCGGTCAGCCCCGCGTCCCGTGACTTCCGCTGATCCAGTGATCCACATTACGGTTTTCGGCGTCGCCGGGCGGGAGACTCGTCCTGAGCGGGCAGAGCGGCCCGTGATCCGTGAGGGGGAATGACAAGTGATGGGGAACCACACGTACACCGGCGGCGGAATCGCCAACGCCCGGCGGACCCGGCTGGGCTCCGGCTGGATGCCGTCGCACCTCACCGACCCCCGCGAGTACGAGGTGACCAACGGTCCGGTGGCCAACGAGCGCCGGTCCCGGGCCGAGGACGCGGTCGAGGGCACCGAGTCCTGACCACTAGGCTCGACCGGGTGGAGCAGACCCGAGGCCGGTTCGCCGGGCCGCCGCTGACCCCCCGTACCGCCGTGATCTGGTCGGTGCTCCGCGCCGAGCTGGACCGGCGCGGCGCCGCCGAGCTGACCGTGCTGGACGTGGGCGGCGGCACCGGCGGGTTCGCCGTCCCGCTGGCCCGCGCCGGGCACCGGGTCACAGTCGTCGACGCGAGCCCGGACGCGCTGGCCGCGCTGACCCGTCGGGCCGCCGAGGCCGGGGTCGCCGACCGGATCGTGGCCGTGCAGGGCGACGGCGACGCCCTGGCCGGGCTGGTCGAGCCGGCCAGCGTCGACCTGGTGCTCTGCCACGCCGTCCTGGAGGTCGTCGACGACCCCACTCCGGTGGTCGCCGCGCTGGCCAGCGCGTTGCGCCCCGGTGGCGCGGCGAGCGTCCTGGTCGCGGGGCGGGCCGCCGCCGTGCTGGGCCGCGCCATGAACGGCCATCTGGAGGTCGCGGCGGCGCTGGCCGCCGACCCGGCCGGCACCGCCGGGCCGCGCGACACGCTGCGCCGCCGCTACGACGCCCCCGGCGCCGCCGCGCTGCTCACCGCCGCCGGGCTGGCGGTCGAGGAGATCCACGGGGTACGCGTACTGGCCGACCTGCTGCCGGCCGCGGTCGCCGACGGGCAGTCCGCGGCCCTGGTCGAGCTGGAACTGGCGCTGGCCGCGCAGTCTCCGTACCGGGACCTGGCCGCCCAGCTGCACCTGTTCGCCCGCCGGCCGGCATGACCGTCGCGCCGGGCGGTGGGCCGCCGCCGCTGGCCGTCCTCGGCCCGGCGCACAGCGGGGACCGGCTCGCCGACGTGCTGCCCAGCGCGCTCGCCGTGCTGGGCGTGCCCGGGTCGACCGACCCGCTCGGGCTGGCCCCCGCCCTGGCCGGGGTACGCCGGATCGCCGTGCTGCTGGTCGACGGGCTCGGCTGGTACCAGGTGCCGACCGCCGCGCCGCACGCGCCGACCCTCGCCGGGCTGGCCGCGACGGTGGGTCGGCCGCTCATCGCCGGTTTCCCGTCCACCACCCCGACGAGCCTGGTGACGCTGGGCACCGGCGTCGCGCCCGGAGCGCACGGGGTGCTCGGCTTCACCGTGCGGGTGCCCGGCACCGACCGGGTGCTCACCCACACCGACTGGACCGCCGACCCGTCGCCGCTGCGCTGGCAGCCGGTGCCCACGCAGCTCCAACGGGCCCGCGCGGCCGGGGTGGCGGTGAGCGTGGTGAGCCGGCCGGAGTTCGGCGGCAGCGGGTTGACCCTGGCCGCCAACCGGGGCGGCGACTTCCGGGGCGCCGCCGGCGTCGACGAGGTGGCTGCCACCATGCTGGCCGCGTTGTCCGCCGGCCCGGGGCCGACCCTGGTCTCCGGCTACCACGCCGACCTGGACCGGCACGGGCACCTCAGCGGACTCGACTCCGCGCCCTGGCGGGTCGCCGCCGCCGAGGTGGACAACCTGCTCGCCCGGCTGGTCGACGGGTTGCCACCGGACGCCGCGCTGCTGGTGACCGCCGACCACGGGCAGCTCGACGTGCCCCTGACGCACCGCTTCGACCTGGACACCGATCCACGGCTGCGCGACGGGGTCCGGGTGGTCGCCGGCGAGGCCCGGGTGCGCTACCTGCACGTCGAGCCGGGCGCGGTCGACGACGTGGTGGCCGCCTGGTCGGCGGTGCTCGGCGACGCGGCGCGGGTGCGTACCCGGGCGGAGATGGTGGCCACCGGCTGGTTCGGGCCGGTGCCGGAGGAGCACCTGGAACGGATCGGCGACGTGGTGGTGACCTGCAACGACACGTACGCCGTCATGGCCAGCCGCACCGAGCGGCCGATGGCGTCGAAGTTGGTGGCGTACCACGGGGCGGACACCGCCGCCGAGCTGACCGTGCCGCTGCTGGTCGTGCGGGGCTGAGCGGCGCGCGGTCCGGCCGGTCGGCCGGTGGTGCTGTCGTACCCCCGGGTTAGCCTGCCGGGATGGGTCGCAGCCAATCGTTGCCCCGGGGCGACGATCCGCGCTTCGGGCCGGACGCCGACGACTCCGCCAGCCCGATCCTGCACGTCGACATGGACGCCTTCTTCGCCGCCGTCGAGGTGCGCCGTCGGCCCGAGCTGCGCGGCCGGCCGGTCGTCGTCGGCGGGGTGGGGCCGCGCGGCGTGGTCAGCTCGGCCAGCTACGAGGCCCGCCGGTACGGGGTCCGCAGCGCGATGCCGACCAGCCAGGCCCGCGCCCGCTGCCCCCACGCGGTCTACCTGCCCCCGGACTTCACCGCGTACACGGCCGCGTCCCGGGCGGTCATGCAGATCTTCCGGGACGTCACCCCGCTGGTCGAGCCGCTCTCCCTCGACGAGGCGTTCCTCGACGTGACCGGTGCCCGCAGACTGTTCGGCTCCCCGGCGACGATCGCCCGGCTGATCCGGCGCCGGGTCGTCGACGAGCAGGGGCTGACCTGCTCGGTCGGGGTGGCGCCCAGCAAGTTCGTGGCCAAGCTGGGCTCCACCCGGGCCAAACCCGACGGTCTGTTGGTCGTGCCTCCGGGGCAGGTCCTCGACTTCCTGCACCCGCTACCGGTGGACGCGCTGTGGGGCGTGGGGGAGCGGGCTGCCGAGACACTGCGCCGGCTCGGCCTGGCCACCGTCGGCGACCTCGCCGCGGCACCGCTGGGCATGCTCCGCCGGGCGGTGGGTGCGGCGTCCGCGGCGCACCTGCACGAGCTGGCCGCAGGGCGTGACCCGCGGCGGGTCACCCCCGAGCACGTCGACAAGTCGATCGGCGCCGAGGTGACCTTCGACGCGGACGTGGCCGACCCGGTGGAGATCCGCCGCGCCCTGCTGGCGCTCAGCGCGAAGGTCGGCGTCCGGTTGCGCGGTTCCGGCCAGGTCGGGCGCACGGTCACCCTCAAGGTGCGGCTGGCCGACTTTCGCACCGTCAACCGCTCCCGCACCCTCGGCGTGCCCACCGACACCGCCCGCGAGATGTTCGACACGGTCTGGGCGCTCTACACCGCACTGGACCCGGGCGAGCGGATCCGGCTCGTCGGTGTCCGGGTGGAAGGGCTCGCCCCGGCGCAGAGCGCTCCCCGGCAGCTCACCCTCGGCGCGCCCGAGCGCGGTTGGCGGGAGGCGGAAGCTGCCGCGGACGCCGCTGCTGCCCGATTCGGGCGGTCCGTCATAGGTCCGGCCAGTCTGATGGGGGACCGTGACGCCCATCGAAAGGAAAATCCGCCCCACCCGTAGGTCGTCCCGCTTTCCGACGCGCGACCCCCCTCGTAGACTTGCGGGTAAGCAGCCGGTTGGCTGCCACGGTCTGTCGGCCCGAGTGGGCCCGACCAACGTGACCGGGGAGGAGTGCCGTGCCGCTCTCGGAGCACGAGCAGCGGCTGTTCGAGCAGATCGAGCGGTCGCTTGCCGAGGACCCCAAATTCGCCTCGGCCGTGCGCGCCAGCGATCCGCGCTTCCACGCGCGGCGTCGCCTGCTCGTCGCTGCCGGCGTGATCATCGCTGGCTTGGCTCTACTGGTCTATGGCGCGGTGATCAAGACTCCACCGCTGGCGGTGGCGGGCTTCGTCGTCATGCTGGCGTCGGCCGCGTTCGCGGTGCAGTCGCACCGGCGGGCGCAGTCACCTGACCTGCACGTGGTGGGTGGCACGACGAGTCGTCGTCCCCGCGGTGGCCGGTCCGGTCGCCGCCGGTCGATCCTGGACCGGATGGAAGACAGGTGGCGGCAGCGCCCGGAGGGGCACCGCTGAGCCCGTCCCGCCGCTGAGGCGGGCCGTACACCGCGACGAGCGGGTCGCCGGGAACGCCCCGGCGACCACTGTCGTATCCGTGCGCCCCGCCACCCTCCCCGACTGCCCGCCGCTTCCCGCGCGCGCCCGCCGCTTCCCGCACGCGCCCGCCGCTTCCCGCGCGCGCCCGCCGCTTCCCGCGCGCGCCCGCCGCTTCCCG
>NZ_JBEXHY010000145.1:0-12130 GCF_040608295.1 Micromonospora sp. NPDC005197
GTCCGCGCGACGCCGGCTCGACCCGGGCGGCTCAGAGCATCGGGCGGCCGACCACCGACGCCACCAGCCGGGCGAACTCCTCCAACCGGGCGATCTGCCCGGCGCCGCCGTCGTCGAGGGTCTTGCCGAAGCGCAGCGCGTCGTGGCGGGGCGTACCCGCCATCTCCTCGCTCGGCGGGGCCTCGTCCAACGAGGTGAGCAGCAGGTAGACGTCGATGCTGTCGACTCGGATCTCGCCGCTGTCCGAGCGGTTGAGCCGCCGCCGGCAGCCCACCTCGGTGACCGTGGAGACCGGCACGACCCGCAGGGACGACGTCATCGATCCCGGCGGCCCCTCCCCCGGCGGCACGTCCTCGCCGTGCCAGAGGATCAGCCGGCTGCCGTCGCAGACGACGACCTCCTGCCACACGCCGTTGACCTCGTTGACGAAGCGTTCCAGGGTGAAGCCGAGCACCGAGGCGCCGCGCAGCACCCCGCCGAGCGCCTCCAGGGCGACGTCCGGGTCGCGCAGATAGGCCCGCGCCGCCGACTCCAGGTCCTGGTAGGGCGACCAGTCCGGAAACACGGCGGGCAGGTCGCCGCCGCCGTAACCCGGTCGGCTCATGCCGCCGCCTCCCCCCGCTCGCCGATGGTCACGGCCTGTCCATCTCCCCCGTCGCGTCGGGCTGCGCGCCGGCGGCCCGGACAGCGGCCGCCTGCCGGGCCGCCTCGGCCTCGCGCAGGTCCTGCCGGCGCTGCGCGTACGCCTCGGTGCCCTTGCTGGGCTTGCGGCGGCGCGGCGGCGCGGTGACGCCCGGGGCGAGCTTGCGCGCGGAGACCAGGAACGCGGTGTGCGCGATCATCCGGTGGTCGGGGCGGACGGCGAGGCCCTCGGCGTGCCAGTCGCGCACCAGCGACTCCCAGGCGCGGGGCTCGGTCCAGCCGCCGCGCTCACGCAGCGCCTCGACGAGTTCGGAGAGCTGGGGGGTGGTGGCCACGTAGCCGATGAACACGCCGCCGGGCACCAGCGCCCGCTCGACCATGTCGAGGGTCTCCCAGGGGGTGAGCATGTCCAGGATGATCCGGTCGAAGCCGGTCTCCTGGCACTGTGCGACGTCGCCGACGTGCAGGTGCCAGGAGGGGTGCGGCCCGTTGAAGAACGCCTCGACGTTGCGCTTGGCGATCTGGGCGAAGTCGTCGCGCAGCTCGAACGAGTGCAACTCCCCCTCGGTGCCGACCGCGCGCAGCAGCGAGCAGCTGAGCGCGCCGGAGCCGGCGCCGGCCTCGAGGACCTTCGCGCCGGGGAAGATGTCGCCCATCGCGACGATCTGCGCCGAGTCCTTCGGGTAGATCACCTGGGCGCCGCGCGGCATGGACAGCACGTAGTCCGAGAGCAGCGGGCGCAGCGCCAGGAAGGCGGTTCCGCCGCCGGAGGTGGTCACCACGCTGCCGTCGGGCAGCCCGATCAGCGCGTCGTGGGCCAGGATGCCGCGGTGGGTGTGGAACTCCTTGCCGGGCTCCAGCGTCACGGTGTGCATCCGCCCCTTGGGGTCGGTCAGCTGCACCCGGTCGCCGGGCCGGAACGGGCCACGGTGCACGGGTGTCAGCGCCGGGCTGGCGGGGTCGGCGGCGACGGTGGAGGGAGTTGCGGTCACGATGTCATCTTCCGGTTGGGTTCGAGGAGCTGTGCCAGGTCCCCGATGTGCAGAATGCCGACGACATCTTCGCCTGACGTCACCACGTACTGCGCGCCCGGGTGGGTCTGCACGGCCTCCATCACCCGTTCGCCGTCCAGCCCGACCGGGAGGGTGGGGAGCCCGGCCAGTGCGCGGGCGACGGCGTCCACCGCCAGCCAGGGGCGGCGCTCGGCGGGGACGGCCGCGGCGGCGGCCGGGTCGACCAGCGCCACGGGGTGGCCGGTGGAGTCGGTGACCAGCAGCGCGGCGGTGGGCTGCCCGCCCTCGGCGCGGCGGCGCTGGGCCTCGGACAGCGGCGTGCCGGTGGGCACCGGCCAGATCGGCCGCGCCAGTCGGGACAGGTCGATAAGCGGGAACCGCCGGCTGACCCGCGCGGCGCGGATCGACTGCCCGGCGCCGCGCCAGAGCGTGACGGCGACCAGCAGCATCAGCGGCAGCGCCACCGGCGCCAGAAAGTCGGTCAGGGTCAGCAGTCCGACCAGGGCGGCGGTGCCGACGGCGACGACGCGGCCCGCCCAGCCGGCGACCTCGGTGCCGCGGTGCCGGTCGCGGGTCAGGCCCCACACGGCGGCGCGCAGGGCACGCCCGCCGTCCAGCGGCAGCCCGGGGAGGATGTTGAACAGCGCGACGATGACGTTGCTCAGGGCAAGCTGGAAGGCGAGCTGGTGGGCCACGGTGCCCGGGGGCAGGGCCAGGGTGGCGGCAACCGCGAGGACGCCGAGCACCGCGGAGACCGCCGGGCCGGCCAGCGACACCAGCAGGTCGACCTTGGGTGTCGGGGCGTCCCGGTCCATCTCGGTGTACCCGCCGAGCAGTTCCAGGGTGATTCCGCGCACACCGATGCCGTAGCGGCGGGCGGTGAGCGCGTGACCCAGCTCGTGCAGCAGCACCGAGCCGAGCAGTGACACCACGAACCCGAAGCCGATCAGATAGCCACTGACCTGCGGCAGGTCCAGTTGCCGGCGGGCGAACTCGGCGTAGAGCACGGCGACCAGCACGGCGAGCAGGAGCATCGAGGCGTTGAGGTGCAGCGGCACCCCGAGCACCCGGCCCACGCTCAGACCGGGTCGCCGGTCGGACCGACGCGGCGGCCGGGATGTCTGCTCCATCGCACCGATGCTACGGACCGGCCCGGCGTGGGGCGGGCGGCGGGCGGTGTCACACCGGTGCCCTAACCTTTGCGGACATGACGGCGGAACCGGTCACCACCCCCCAGTCCTCCTCCCCGGCGCAGACACCGCCGACGGTGCGGGCCTCGCTGTCCCCGTCGCGGGCGGCGGATTTCAAGACCTGCCCGCTGCTCTACCGGTTCCGCAGCATCGACCGGCTGCCGGAGCGGACGACAGTCGAGCAGGCCCGGGGCACGCTGGTGCACGCGGTGCTGGAGCGGCTGTTCGACCTGCCCGCGCAGGCCCGCACGCCGGCCGCGGCCGGCGACCTGGTGGCCCCGCAGTGGGACCGGCTGGTCACCGAGCAGCCGGAGCTGGCCGGGATCTTCGACGGCGCCGAGCCGGCCGGCCCGGTGGAGTTCCTGCGCTCCGCGGCGGGGCTGCTGGAGGGCTACTTCGCCGTGGAGGACCCGACCCGGCTGGAGCCGGCCGAACGGGAGAGCCTGATCTCGGCGGTCGTCGACGAGGAGCTGCTGATCCGGGGCTATCTCGACCGGCTCGACGTCGCCCCGGACGGCGCGCTGCGGGTGGTCGACTACAAGACCGGCGGCGCGCCCCGGGAGGCGTTCGAGGCGCGGGCGCTGTTCCAGCTGAAGTTCTACGCGTTGGTGCTGTGGCGCACCCGGGGGGTGGTGCCCCGGGTGCTGCGCCTGCTCTACCTGCGCGACGCCGAGGTGTTGGATTACACCCCCGACGCCGACGAGCTGGTCCGCTTCGAGCGCACGGTGGTGGCGTTGTGGCGGGCGATCGAGCAGGCCACCGCCCGCCAGGATTTCCGACCTCGTCCGAGCAGGTTGTGCGACTGGTGCAGTCACCAGGCGCTCTGCCCCACCTTCGGCGGCACTCCGCCGCCGTTCCCCGTCGCGGCGGCGAACGCCGATCCGCTGCGTGACGCCCGTTCCGCTCCGGTGGTGCCCGGCGCCGACGAGTGAGGGCCGCGGCGGGCTTTCGGACCCGACCGCGACGGTGCCGCGTCGGTCGGGACACCGCGGCCGGCGGGCCTCTACCGTGGTCCACGACGCGCCGGCCGGGTACGCGACGATGACCGGTGTGGGCGCGACGGCGAGGGGACGGGAGAAGTGATGGCCGATCGGGTTGCCTCGGCGCGGCCGGTACGGATCCTGCTCGCCGACGACCAGCCGCTGCTGCGCACGGGCTTCCGGATGGTGCTGGGCGCCGAGGGTGACCTGGACGTGGTGGCGGAGGCCGGCGACGGCGTGGAGGCGGTGGAGCTGTCCCGGCGACTGCTGCCCGACGTCGTGCTGATGGACATCCGGATGCCCCGCATGGACGGGGTGGCGGCGACCCGGGCGATCGTCGACTCCCGCCTGCCGGTGCGGGTGCTGGTGCTGACCACGTTCGACCTCGACGAGTACGTGGTGGGGGCGCTGCGCGCGGGCGCCAGCGGGTTCCTGGCCAAGGACGTACCGGCCGAGGAGCTGATCGCGGCGATCCGCACGGTGGCCGGCGGGGACGCGGTGGTCGCCCCGCGGATCCTGCGGAGGCTGCTGGAGCGCTTCGCCGACCTGCTGCCGGATCCGGCGGCGACGCCGTCGGCGGCGCTCAGCGCGCTCACCGACCGGGAACGCGAGGTGCTGGTGCAGGTGGCCCGGGGGTTGTCCAACGCCGAGATCGCCGCGGTGCTGTCGGTCAGCGAGACCACCGTCAAGACCCACGTCGGGCACGTGCTGACCAAGCTGCGGCTGCGCGACCGGGTGCAGGCGGTCGTGCTGGCGTACGAGTCGGGTCTGGTCCGCCCGCGGGCGTAGCGGACGCGCGGCGGCTACCCCACCCGGCGTACTCGAAGATCCCTCCGTGGGGGGACGGCCCCGTTGCCGTGCTCACCTACCGTGACCGTAGACGGCTCGGCGCGGTTGACCCTCCTGTGGCGCGAACGGGGGACGCGTCGTGTCCGGCGGTGTTTCGCCGGTCGGGAAACCTGTCGATCGGCGGCCGGGTCAGGGGCAACCCTGATGCGGCATGGGGGTGCACCCGCAGCGGGAAATCCGCGCCGGGTCCCCCCAGGGGCGGACGGGACGGGCGCGAGCAGCGCCGATGATTGAACGGTCACGCCGGACCATCGGGGGGCGGCGTGAGATTCGGACAGACGGAAGAGGTAGATGACGTGACCGCGACGGTAGGCCAGCAGGCGCAGGCCGCGGCCCGGGCGAACGACGTGTGGAAGGTGTACGGCAGCGGCGAGGCTCAGGTCATCGCGCTGCGGGGGGTCAGCGCGGAGTTCGAACGTGGCCGCTTCACCGCGATCATGGGCCCGTCGGGTTCCGGCAAGTCGACGCTGATGCACTGCCTGGCCGGTCTGGACTCGGTGACCCGGGGGACGGTGTCGATCGGTGCGACGACGGTCACCGGTCTGGGCGACTCGGGGCTGACGAAGTTGCGCCGAGACAAGGTGGGCTTCATCTTCCAGCAGTTCAACCTGCTGCCGACGCTCACCGCGAAGGAGAACATCCTGCTGCCGTTGTCGATCGCCGGTCGCAAGCCGGACCCGGCCTGGTACGACACGGTGATCAAGACGGTGGGCCTGCAGGACCGGTTGGACCACCGGCCGGCGCAGCTCTCCGGCGGTCAGCAGCAGCGGGTGGCGTGCGCGCGGGCGCTGGTCTCCCGCCCCGACGTGATCTTCGCTGACGAGCCGACCGGCAACCTGGACTCGCGCTCCGGCGCGGAGGTGCTCGGCTTCCTGCGCAACTCGGTGCGTGAGCACGGCCAGACCATCGTCATGGTCACCCACGACCCGACGGCCGCCGCGTACGCCGATCGGGTGGTCTTCCTCGCCGACGGGCAGATCGTCTCGGAGTTGATCGAGCCGACCGCCGACACGGTGCTGGACACCATGAAGAAGCTGGACACTCCGGCCGAGGTGGGCAACTGATGTTCCGGGCGACACTCAAGAGTCTGCTGGCCCGCAAGGTCCGGCTGATCCTGTCCGGGCTGGCGGTGGTGCTCGGCGTCATGTTCGTCTCCGGCGCGTTCGTGCTGACCGACACGCTGGGCCGCTCCTTCGACTCGGTCTTCGCCGACGGGTTCTCCGAGATCGACGTGAACGTCGCGGCGAAGCCGAAGGTGCAGGTCGACGAGATGGAGGGCGAGCAGACCGCCGCTCCGCTGCCGGCCGCCGTGGTGGACCGGGTCAAGCAGGTGCCGGGGGTGGCCTCGGCGACCGGCATCGTCAACGCCGACGGCGCCCGGGTGATCGGCAGCAACGGCAAGGTGATCACCTCGTTCGGTCCGCCGCAGTTGGGCGAGAACTGGACCGGCGAGAGCGACCTGATGCGGCTGCGGGAGGGGCGCGCGCCGCAGGCCGAGGACGAGATCGTGGTCAACAAGGCGTTAGCCACCACGGCGAAGGTGCGCGTCGGTCAGAAGGTTGGCGTGCTCACCGCGTTCGAGTCCAAGAAGCGGGAGTTCACCCTGGTCGGCATCCTCGGTTACAGCGGTGACCGGGATTCGATCGGCGGGGTCAACGAGGTCTTCTTCACCACGCCGGTGGCGCAGCGGCTGATGCTGGGCGAGCCGGACACGTTCAGCAGCATCACACTGCGCGCCGCCGACGGCGTCTCGGACGAGAGGCTGCGCGACGACGTGGCCCGGACCCTGGGCGCGGACTACGAGGTGAAGACCGGCGAGCAGGTGGCCGCGGACGCCTCGGCCAGCCTGAAGGAGGGCCTGTCCTTCTTCAACAAGATCCTGCTCGGCTTCGCCGCGGTGGCGCTGCTGGTGGGCACCTTCCTCATCCTCAACACCTTCTCGATCATCGTGGCGCAGCGGACCCGGGAGCTGGCGCTGATGCGCGCCATCGGCGCCAGCGGCCGGCAGATCATCGGTTCGGTGGTGCTGGAGGCCATCGCGGTCGGGTTGATCGCGTCGGTGCTCGGCCTGGCGGCCGGCATCGGTGTGGGGGCGCTGCTGGCGTTCCTGTTCGGCAAGTTGGCCGGTGGGCTGACCCTGGCCGGGATCGGTGTGCCGGCGGCCGCGGTGATCGGTTCCTTCGGCGTCGGTCTGGTGATCACCGTGGTGGCGGCGCTGCTGCCGGCGCTGCGGGCATCCCGGATCCCGCCGATCGCCGCCATGCAGGACGTGGCGACCCCGGACCGGCCGCTGACCAAGGTCACGGTGGCCGGGTCGGTGGTCACCGGCATCGGCGCGCTGCTGCTCTTCTTGGGGCTCAGCGGCAACGCGGGTGGTCAGACCCTGGCCACCATCCTGGGTGGGGTGCTGTTCGCCTTCATCGGCGTGGCGCTGCTGACCCCGCTGATCAGTCGGCCGGTGGTGAGCCTGCTCGGCGCGATCTTCTCCTGGTCGGTGCCGGGCAAGCTGGGCCGGCTGAACTCGGGGCGCAACCCGCGCCGCACGGCGATCACCGCGGCCGCGCTGATGGTCGGCATCGCGCTGGTCACCGGCGTCACGGTGATACTCGATTCGGCCAAGGGCAGCATCAGCGCCCTCGCCCAGGACACCATCAAGGCCGAGCTGGTGATCTCCGGCCAGCAGGGTGGGCCGCGTCCGCCGAGCTTCGACCCGGGTGTGCTGGACCGGGCCAAGGCCCTGCCCGGCGTGCAGATGGTCGACGGCGAGTACGGCGACATGGCCAGGATCAACGGCGAGGGCACCTGGGTGGCGGCGAGCAGCGACGTCGCGTCGCTGCGGCAGATCTTCGGGGCGAAGGCCACCGCCGGTGACATCGACCGGCTCGGGCCGACCCAGATGCTCGCCAGCTCCGACACCGCCAAGTCCCGTGGCTGGTCGGTCGGCTCGACGGTGAACGTGCAGCTGACCCGGGGCGAGGCCCGGACGTACACGATCAGCGGCATCTACGAGTCGTCGCAGCTGACCAACCCGGTGACGTTGCCGGCGACCGCGGCGAAGGACTTCGCCATCCCGCAGCCCATCCAGGGCTTCATCCAGCTGGCGGCGGGCGCCCGGGTGGCCGACGTGCAGCCGCAGGTGGAGGCGCTGCTCGCGGACAGTCCCGAGGTGTCGGTGGCCGACCGGGACGCGTTCATCAAGCAGCAGACCGGTCAGCTCGACGGGCTGCTCACGATGATCCAGATCCTGCTGGCGCTGGCCATCGTCATCGCCGTCCTGGGCATCATCAACACCCTCGCGTTGTCGGTGCTGGAGCGGACCCGCGAGCTGGGCCTGTTGCGGGCCATCGGCCTGCGGCGCGGGCAGACCATGGGCATGATCACGGTCGAAGCGGTGGTGATCTCCGTGTTCGGCGCGCTGCTGGGCGTGGCGGTCGGCAGCGGCCTCGGCGCCGCCGTGGTCGAGGCGCTCAAGGACGAGGGCATCACCGACCTGATCCTGCCGTGGGGCCAGATGGGCGTCTTCCTCGGTCTCGCCGCGATCATCGGGGTGGTGGCCGCGGTGCTCCCCGCCGTGCGGGCGGCCCGGATCAACGTCCTGGGCGCGATCGCCCACGACTGACGCCAGGCCAGAAAAGGGGGGCCCCGCAACGGCGGGGTCCCCCTTTTTTCGTCAGGCCACGTTTTCGTCAGGCCACGGCCCGGTCGGCCAGCAGGGCCGCGAGCACCTCCAGGTCCACGCCCGTCAGGCTCTCCACCTGGTGTACGCCGGTCCTGGCGGGCAACGGCACCTCGGCGGGTACGGCCAGCACGGCCGCGCCGGAGGCGAGCGCGCTGGCCACCCCGGTCGGTGAGTCCTCGATCGCCACACACCGCTCGATCGGCACGCCGAGCAGCCGCGCGGCGGTCAGGTAGGGCTCCGGGTGGGGCTTGGCCGCGACCACCTCGTCGCCGGCGACCACCACGTCGAAGGTGTCCCGACCCAGGGTGTCCAGGGCGATCTCGACGAGGGCCCGAGGGCTGGAGGTGACCAGCGCGGTGGGGATTCCCGCCGCGCGGACCGCGTGCAACAGCTCGAACGCCCCCGGCCGCCAGGGCAGACCACCCCGGAACAGCTCCAGGATCCGGGCGTTGATCCACGCCGCGCTGATCTCGGGGTCCCGTTCGGGCTGCCCCAGGTCGTCGTGCAGGATGCGCATCGACTCGGCCATGGCGGTGCCGATGATCGACCGGCGGGCGTCGGCGGAGAGGTCACCGCCGTACTCGCGCGCCAGTTCCTGCAGCGCGACGTCCCACAGCTTCTCGCTGTCGACAAGCGTGCCGTCCATGTCGAAGAGCACGGCGGCGGGGTGTTGGCTGCTCAGCGGATCCTCCAGGGTCGTGGGCGACACCGGCGATCCTGCCAGCACGACCCGTGGCCGGTGGCGGCAACGGGCGCCGGGGTGATCCGGACAACCCCGCTCAGCCCAGGTCGCACTCCTTCAGCGAGCGCTCGTAGCCGCGGAAGAACATGTCGGTGCGCTGCTCGGCGGTGCCGTGCGCGCCCTCGGCGAACCACGGCTGGTCGGGGTCGTCGCCGACGGCCGCCACCCCCTCCCGGAACTCGTCCAGGTCGCCCTCGGCGAGGGTCAGGTCGCCGGAGCGCACCGAGTCGCCGAGGTACGCCCCCGCCATGCAGTCGGCCTGCAACTCCTGCTGGATGGTGAAGCTGTAGTTGATGCCGAGGCGCACCTGGATGCCGTGGGCGTACTCGTGGCCGAGCAGGTAGAACACGAACGCGTCACCGACCTCGCGGAACGCCGCCACCGACCAGGCGACGTCGTACGCGATGAAGTCGCCCTGCGAGCAGTAGACCGCGTTGTTGCGGGGCAGCGGCTGCCCGCCACAGGAGACCTCGCCGGCCCGCTGGTACGGGGTGACCCGCCGGATGGGTTGGAAGCGCTTCCCGGACGCCTTGAACTGGGCCGCCCAGTAGCGCTCGGCGACCGCCTGCGCGTCGGCGACGTCCTGCTTGAACTCGGCCACGCTGGTGGTGCTGTCGGCGCGGGTGGTGCTCGGCCCCGGCGAGGCGGCCGGCGGGTTCGCCCCCGGGCGTTCGCCCTCCGGCTCGGCCAGCCCACCGCCGGCGCAGGCGAGCGACACCAGCGCGGCGACCACCAGGCCCGCCAGGGGTCCCCGGGCGTCGCGTCCTGACCATGCCCCCACTGTGCCTCCCCAGACATCGGCGCTCCCGCTGCGCAGTACCCCGACGGTACGACCGCCACGCTCACCGGATTCACGCACCACCGGGCCGGACGGTTCACGCTCAGGCCGGCCGGGCGGCTTCACGCTCGGACCGGCCGGGCGGTTCACGGGGCCGGCGCGGGCCGCCACAATGGCCCGGGGGCGGATGTGGCCGTCCGGTGAGGAGGGCGACGTGCACGTGCTGGGCAGCCGCCGACGAAGCCAGCCGGCCCCCGCGCATGTCGTGTGGCGGTCGCTGCGTGACCCGTACGAGGCTGGCAGTCGTCCGTGGCTGGAGTTGCGCGACGACGAGGTGCCGCCCCGGGTGGTGGCGGGCTACGCACCGGTGCTGCTGGTGTGGTCGTCGCTGTGGCCGCACCGGCCGCTGGACCGGATCCGCTTCGACGTGACGCACGGCTCGCCCGGCGGAGACTGCACGCTGCGCTGGACCCTGACCACCGAGGCGGACCTACCGAGCGAGAGCACCCTCGGCTACCTGCGGCACCGCCTCAACTACCTGATCAACAACCGCCTCCGCCTCTCCTACGGCCAATAACCCCCCGCTGGTGTTGATCATGAAGTTGTTGCCCTCGAACTCGGCGTGTCGGGGCGATAACTTCATGATCAACGGATCTGGTGGGGTGGGAGTGTCCGGGGAGCGGGTTGGGGTTCGACGTTTCCGGTGAGCGGTGCCGGGGCGGCACCGGAGACAGGAGGCCACTGTGAAGTACATGATTCTGCTCTACGGGTCGCAGCAGGACTATGACGTGCTGTCGGGGCGGGCTTCCGACCGGCCGGCCATGTCCGCCGAGCAGATCGCGGCCATGCACCGGCACATGGAGACGTTCCACCAGGCGCTCGCCGAATCCGGGGAACTGGTCGACGCACGGGGCCTCAGCGAGCCGGTGCACACCCGCCGCGTGCAGGTCCGGGACGGGGCGTCCGTGGTCACCGACGGCCCGTACCCGGAGACGCAGGAGGTGCTCGCGGGTTACACGATCGTGGAGTGCGCCAGCTTCGACCGGGCCACCGAGATCGCCGCCGGCCTGGTCGACCCGGACACCCCCGGCGCGTACGTGGACGTGCGGCCGGTGCTGGACGGCGTCGAGGACCTGGCCGGCTGACCGGTGTCGGCAACGCCCGCCGAGGATCTGCTGCGCGAGCTGGCGCCGCAGGTCCTCGGCGCGCTGGTCCGCCGCTTCGGGCACTTCGACACCGCCGAGGACGCGGTGCAGGAGGCGCTGATCGCGGCGGCGGACGGTTGGCCGCGCGACGGCGTACCGGAGAATCCCCGCGCATGGTTGATCACCGTCGCGTCCCGGCGGCTCACCGACCTGCTCCGGCGTGACCAGGCGCGGACGCGGCGGGAGGAGACGGTGGCGCGCTGGGTGCTGCCGGAGCAGTGGTTGGCGCCGGCCGCCGACCGGCCCCCGGCGGACGCCGACGACACGCTCATCCTGCTGTTCCTGTGCTGCCACCCGGCGCTCACGCCGGCATCGCAGATCGCGCTGACGCTGCGCGCGGTGGGCGGGTTGAGCACCGCCGAGGTGGCCCGGGCGTTCCTGGTGCCGGAGGCGACGATGACCCGGCGGATCAGCCGGGGTAAGCAGCGCATCCGCGACAGTGGCCTGCGGTTCGCGCCACCGACCGGGGCGGAGCGCGCCGACCGGGTCGCCGCGGTGCTGCACGTGCTCTACCTGGTCTTCACCGAGGGGTACGCGCGTACCGCCGGCCCGGGTCTGCTGCGCGCCGACCTGACCGCCGAGGCGATCCGACTGACGCGGCTGGTGCACCGGCTGCTGCCCGACGACCCCGAGGTCGCGGGGCTGCTCGCGTTGATGCTGCTCACCGACGCCCGCGCGCCGGCGCGGATCGGCGCCCACGGCGAGTTGGTGCCGATGGCCGAGCAGGACCGCAGCCGGTGGCGGGCCGACCAGATCGCCGAGGGGGTCGCCCTGATCACCGGGGCGCTGCCGCGCGGGGTCGTCGGGCCGTACCAGCTCCAGGCGGCCATCGCGGCCGTGCACGACGAGGCGCCCACCGCGGCGGCCACCGACTGGGCGCAGATCACCGCCCTGTACGAGGTGCTGCTCGGCCTGTCCGACAATCCGGTAGTGGCGCTCAACCACGCCGTGGCGGTGGCCATGAGCCGGGGCGCGCCGGCCGGCCTGGCGCTGCTGGCCGACCTGGCCGACGACGTCCGGTTGGCCGACGATCCGCGGCTGCCGGCCGCCCG
>NZ_JBEXHY010000146.1:0-11944 GCF_040608295.1 Micromonospora sp. NPDC005197
GGCGGATGCTTCCGTTGATGAAGATGTTTTGGTGAACCTAGCGCCAAATCCTGACGCAAACCTCTTGATCAACAGGGGACGGCGGGGAGGGCGGGGTTAGGGGGCGGGGAGGGTGGTGTTCCAGAGGGAGGCGCCGTCGCGGTCGCGCAGGTGAACTGTCAGGGCCGCCGACTCGCCGTCGATCGACACCTCGCCGAAGTGCTGGAAGCCCTCGGCCGGCGAGGTGTTGGCGCGCGGCGGGGCGTGCACGAAGACCGCCTGCGGGCCGAACGTGCCGTCCAGGGCGTTCGGGCCGAACGCGCCGGCGTGCGCCGGACCGGAGACGAACTCCCAGAACGGCGTGAAGTCACCGACCGCCGCCCGGGACGGGTCGTAGTGGTGCGCGGCGGAGTAGTGCACGTCGGCGGTGAGGAAGACCATGCCGGTCACCTGAGCCCGGTGGGTGGCCCGCAGCACCTCCGCGAACTCCAGCTCACGACCGAGCGGCGCACCGGGGTCGCCCTGCGCGACGCCCTCCTGCGCGCCCGGACCGTCCGGCACCACGACCCCGATCGGCAGGTCGTTGGCGATCACCTTCCAGGTCGCCGTAGAGCGCTTCAGCTCCCGGATCAGCCACTCCCGCTGCTCGCGGCCGAGCAGGCTACGCTTCGGGTCGGCGTACGTGTTGCCGTCGTTGGGGTCCTTGTGGGTGCGCATGTCGAGCACGAACACGTCCAGCAGCGGCCCGTACGAGATCCGCCGGTACAGCGGCCCGTCGTCCGGCACGGGCAGCCACTCGTGGAACGCCTGACTGGCCCGCGCGGCGAGCACGTCGACCCGCTGCTCGGTGTAGCGCGGGTCGTCCAGGATCTCCCCCGGGTACCAGTTGTTGAGGACCTCGTGGTCGTCCCACTGGTTGATCTGCGGCACCGCCGCGGCGAACTCCCGCAGGTGCGCGTCGAGCAGGTTGTAGGCGAACTGTCCCCGGTACTCGGTAAGCGTCTCGGCGACCTTGCTCTTTTCGGGGGTCACCAGGTTGCGCCAGATCCGCCCGTCGGGCAGCGTGACCGACTCGACCAGCGGGCCGTCGGCGTACACGGTGTCGCCGCTGCACAGGTAGAAGTCCGGACGGGCCTCCCGCATCGCCCGGAAGATCGACAGTCCGCCGTAGTTGGGGTCGATCCCCCAGCCCTGCCCGACGATGTCCCCGGTCCAGACGAACGTCACGTCGCGCCGCCGGTGCCGGCCCGGCGCGGTGGTCAGCGACCCGGTCAGCGGCTCGCTGACCACCCCGTGCCGCTCCAGACTCTCCACCCGGACCCGGTAGTGCAGCCGCTCGGCGTCCGGCAGGCCGCGCAGCCGCACCTTGCCGGTGAAGTCTCCGCTCGGGCCGAGCACCGGGCCACGCAACTGCCGCGCGCCCCGGAAGTCGGGCCGCCGGCTCACCTCGACCAGCATCCGGCCCGGGCGGTCGGCCCGCGTCCAGACCAGCGCCGAGTCGGCGGTCACGTCGCCGCTCTGCACGCCGTGGGTGAGCACGGGGCGTCCCGCCGGGCGCCAGGCCGGGGCGGCGTTCGCGCCGGCGCCGCCCAGCAGCGCGCCGCCGGCGACTCCGGCCCCGGCCACCAAGCCGGCCCGCAGCAGGGTACGTCGATCAAGCTCGGTCATGCTTCCTCCCGGTCATGGTTGACCCCGTCGGTCTACCGGGCGGAGATGACCGCGATCGGCGGCCCGGATGACCGGGGTCCGAACGCCGGTTGTCCGGCCGGAACGGCCGCACGCTCCGCTCTGGACGACAGTCGCCGCTTGACCCCGTTGGCGGGCTCGCGCAAACTTCGCCGGTGCGTCCGCTCGATTACGACGAGTTCCAGGCCATGCGACGCTTTCCCGCCCTGGACGGCCTGCGGGCCGTGGCGGCCGTCATGGTCTTCGCCTTCCACTTCGGTGGCCCGTCCTGGGCCTGGCTGACGGGCTGGATCGGCGTCCACCTGTTCTTCGTGCTCTCCGGTTTCCTGATCACCACGCTGCTGCTGCGGGAGGAGCACCGGTACGGGCGGGTCTCACTGCGCGCGTTCTACCTGCGGCGGTTCTTCCGGATCATGCCGGTGTACCTGCTGGTGCTCTTCCTGACCTGGGCACTGGCCCGGCTCAGCGGCACGGCCGACGCGCTGGAACGCTCGCTGGCGTACTACCTGCTCCTGCTCAACGACTTCCTGCCGGCCGGCGCCCCGTACCTGCACTCCTGGACGATCGGGATCGAGCAGAAGTTCTACCTGTTCTGGCCGGCCATCGCGTTCGTGCTGGTGACCACCGTCTTCCGCCGCCGACTGGCCGTCACTCTCGGCCTGCTCGTGCTCCTCGTCGCGTTGATCCCGCCGGAGATCGCGTGGCTGAGCTGGCCGATCCACTACGTGGCGATCCTGCTCGGCTGCCTCATCGCCGTGATCATGCAGCACCCCCGGGGCTTCGCCCTGCTCCGGCCGCTGACCCACCCGATCACGGCCAGCGCGGTGATCATGGCCTTCGTCGCGGTCCAGGTGGCCGTGCGGTACTGGCCGGCCCGGCTCGGCCCGGAGGCGCTGATCGGCAGCTACGCCGCGGCGGCCGCCCTGCTGCTGCCGGCCCTGCTGTCGCGCAGCCTCCTCGCGCGCGTACTGGCGCTCCGTCCACTGGTCTTCGTCGGCGAACGGTCGTACTCGATGTACCTGGTCCAGTCCATCGCGGCGGGGGTGGCGATCGGGTTGCTGCCCACGAGGGGGCGCCACGGCACCGTCATCTTCGTGGGCGCCGTGGTGGTGGGGCTGATCCTCGCGGACGTGCTCTACCGGTGGGTCGAGCTACCCGCGATCGGGGTGGGGCGGCGGCTCGCCGCCCGCGTCGCGCGGCCCGCGTCGCGCGACGACGACCGACCGGTGGACACCGTCGATGACAGCCCCCGGATCCCCCGCCCGCGCGAGGTGCTGGCCGACACCGTTCCGACGGCCTCCGGCCGGGCCCACCGCCACGCGTGACCGGGGTCACCACCGCGGTTGTCACGGCACGCCCCGGTCGAACCGTCGTTGCGGTGTCGGATCGAACAGGGAGTTGGTCATGCAACGAATGAGGCTCTTCGAGGTCGCGCCGCAGGGATACCAGGCCGTGTCGGGCCTGGAGAAGTACGTCCAGGCGAACGTCGACCACACCGTGCTGGAGCTGGTCAAGCTGCGGGCGTCGATGCTGAACGGCTGCGCGTTCTGCGTGGACATGCACAGCCGCGACGCCCTCGCCGCCGGCGAGTCGAGCCGGCGGCTGTTCGCGGTGGCCGCCTGGCGGGAGGCGCTGTCGTTCTTCGACGAGCGGGAGCAGACCGCGCTGGCGCTCACCGACGCGGTGACCCGGCTCGGCGAGCACGGGGTGTCGGACGAGGTGTGGGACGCCGCAGCGAAGGTCTGGCCGGAGAAGGAACTGGCCGATCTGGTCCTCGCGATCGCCACAATCAACGTGTGGAATCGTATCGCCGTGACCACGCACACGGAGCCCCCGGCGCAGGTGTGACGACCGAGGCGGCAGAGGCGGCCGGTGCGCTCCAGGCGCACCGGCCGATGCTGCTCGGGCTCGCCTACCGCCTGCTCGGCAGCCGGCACGACGCGGAGGACGTGCTCCAGGAGGCGTACCTGCGGTGGCTGGGCGTGGACCGCGCCACCGTGGCCGAGCCGCGCCGCTACCTGTCCCGGGTGGTCACCCGGCTGGCGATGGACCGGCTCCGGGCCCGGCAGGCGGCCCGCGAGACCTACGTCGGGCCGTGGCTGCCCGAGCCGGTGCCGACCGAGCCCTCGCCGTTCGGCCCGCTGGACCGCGCGGAGCTGCGCGACTCGCTGTCCACCGCCCTGCTGCACGTGCTGGAGCGGCTCACCCCGCCGGAGCGCGCGGTGTACGTCCTGCACACCGCGTTCGACCTGCCGTACGCCGAGATCGCGGAGATCCTGGACCGGACCCCCGAGGACTGTCGACAGCTGCACCACCGGGCGGCCACGCGGGTACGCCAGGAGCGCCGCCGCTTCACCGCCAGCCGCTCGGAGCGTGAGCGGCTGCTGGAGGCGTTCCTCGCCGCCGCCCGGAACGGGGACCTGGCGACGCTCACCAGTCTGGTGGCCGCGGACGTCACGGCGTGGAACGACGGCGGCGGCCGGGTGCGTTCCGCCCGCAACCCGCTGCGGGGCGCGGACCGGGTCGCCCGGTTCTACGCCGGGATCTACGGCCCACGCCGCGAGTGGGCGGCGCGTCGGCTGGAGTTGAACGGCGAACCCGCCATCCTGCTCACCCGCTCCGACGGCGGCCGGTACACGCTGACCGTCACCGCCGCAGCCGGCCGGATCACCGGGATCTACGTCGTGGGCAACCCGGAGAAGCTGCCGCCGGTCGACTGAACCCCCGGCGCCGTCAGCTCAGCTCAGCTCGGGGAACCAGAGCCCGATCTCGCGCTTGGCGCTGTCCGTCGAGTCGGAGGCGTGTACCAGGTTCTCCCGGTTGGACAGCGACAGGTCGCCCCGGATCGTGCCGGCGGCGGCCCTGCGGCCGTCGGTCGCGCCGACCAGCCCACGGACCACGTCGATGACCTGGTCGCCGGAGAGCACCAGGGCGACCAGCGGGCCACCGGTCATGAAGTCCTTCAGCGGCGGGTAGAACGCCTTGTCGACGTGCTCGGCGTAGTGCGCGTCGGCCAGCGCGGCGTCCATCGTCCGGTGCACCATCGCGTCGATCCGCAGCCCCTTGCGCTCGAAGCGGGAGAGGACCTCGCCGACCAGGCCGCGGCGGACCGCGTCGGGCTTGATCAGCACGAGGCTGCGCTCATCCGGGCTGTTGCTGGACACGCTGGGTTCCTCCTGTACGCGCGGAACGCTTGGGATCGGTACGGTCAGCCTAGCGACCCGGTCCCGGCGCCGGCGCGGCGGCCGGTCTTTCCCCCGGTGGCCGATCCGGCCTAGCCTGGCCCTGACCCCCGGGAGGTCCACTGTGGCGAATGGCGGGAACCGGCCCATCGCGCCGGTACGCAAGCTCATCGGCACGGTGCTCGGCACCGTGGCCACCTTCGTCGTCCTCTTCGGGCTGGGCATGACCAGCTGGGCCATCGTGGCCCTCGGGGTCGCCCTGCTGGTGCTGGCGATCGCGCTGGCTACCGTACGCGGCGGCGGGCGCACCTGGGTGGTCGGCGTGGCGCACGTGCACAGCGCCTCCGAACCACCCACCCAGTACGCGTTCGGCCGGTGCGAGCTGCAACTGGTCATCGACGCGCCCGGTCTGCCGCCCCGATCCAAGAAGATCATCGAGCCGCGGGTGCCGGTCTCGAAGTGGCCGTCGCTGGGTCAGACCCTGCCGATCCGGGTCGCGTTGGACGACCAGCGGCACGTCAAGGTTCTCTGGGACGAGGTGCCCACCCACGCCGAGACCGCGGCGGCCGTCGCCGACCTCCCACCGGAGTTCGGCGACATCGACGCCGTGGACGACGTGCTCATCCAGCAGGACGCCCCGCCGTGGGCCGACCGCGCGACGGACGACGACTTCCGGGACGCGCGCGACAGCGAGGGGTTCCTCGACCCGCGTGGCCGCGACGGCGACCCCTTCCGCGACGCCCGCGACGGTGACCCGTTCCGTGACCCACGCGGCCCCGAGGTGTTCCGTGACCCGCGCGGCCCCGACCCGCTGCGCGACGACCCGGCGGTCGCGCCCGACGAGCGCGAGCCGGTGGTGATGAGCCAGAGCCCGGGCGGCCCGGTGGTGCTCGAAGGCGTCGTCGTCGAGCCGCAGCCCGGCGCGGGGCTGCCCCGACGGGCCACCCCCGCACCGCGCCCACCGGCGGAGGAGCACTTCGACCAGCCCGGCGCGGACCCGCTCGCCCCGATCGACGACCGCGTCGACCAACCCGACGACCGCGTCGACCCGGCGCCCGACGACCGGCCCGCGACCGCCGAGGCCCGCCTCGACCCGCCCGCCGCGCCGCGCGTCGATCCACCTCCGGCGCAGCGCACCGGCCCGGTCGCCATGGATCCGCTGGACCCGCTGGACCTGCCGCTGGACGATCCGGCCCCGACCGGAAAGGCCCGCGAGACCGTCACCGCCGAGGACCTGGACGAGGCGATCTTCGGGTACGACGGCGCGTCCGCGACTGATCCGGCCGGCCCGATCAGCGGTGTCGGCCTGACCCTGCTGGTCACCGACCTGTCCCGGTCGCTCGGCTTCTACCGCGACATGCTCGGCTTCAGCGAGGTCGACCAGGGCGCCGGCAACGCCGTGCTCGCCTTCGGCACGACCCGGCTGGTGCTGCGCGAGGTGACCGGGGCGGCGCCGATCAGCCGCCGACTGGTGCACGTCAACCTCGAGGTGGACGACATCGAGGCGGCGTACGGCCGGCTGCGCGACTCCGGGGTCCGCTTCACGTACGCGCCCCGGGTGGTCAACCGGGGCAGCAGGCTGGAGGTGTGGGCGGCTGCCTTCCGGGACCCGGACGGCCACGGCATCGCCCTCACCCAGTGGCGCGAACGCGCCGACGCCTGACCCGGCCGGTCCTCCCGGAGCATCGCCGGACGAGTCGGCGTGTCAGCCGAGGATGACCCGGCGGACGTGCAGCGCGTACGCCCAGACCAGGGCGAAGATGATGCCCAGCACGAGCAGCGACCAGTGCAGCAGACCGGCCAGCATCAGCAGGCCCTGCAGCACGGTGCCGGCGTGCCAGGCCCAGGGGCGGCGCATCATGCCGGCGAGCAGGACGGCGGCAACCGCCAGGGCCACCACCGCCGCGATCGCGGCCCCGCCGAGGTCGCCACCGACCACCCGGATCGGCTGGATGGCCAGCAGCAGCACCAGCGCCTCCAGGCTGAGCGTCCCAGCGCCCAGGCCGCGTACCGCCCGCTCCGGGTTGCGCAGCCCGGAGCGCCGCGGCTGCCCGGCCTCCGACTCCCCCACTGACGATCCGGCCGCGCCCTGCTCGGTGGACGAGCCCGCCTCGCCGCGCGACGAGCCCGCCTGGCCGCCCGACGGGCCGGTCGGGTCGTCGGTGGCGCGTGGGCCGCGCTCGGGGCCGGTCATCGCTTCAACAGCCGGCGGGCGTCGGCCACCGTGACCACCGAGCCGGTCACCAGGACCCCGACGCCGCTGAGCTCTCCGGGGACGTCCTCCTCGGCCAGTGCGACCGCCAGCTCGATGGCGTCCGGCAACTCCTCGGCCGACTCCACCCGCTCCTCGCCGAAGACCTCCTCGGCCAGCGCGGCGAGCTCCGCCGTCGGCATCGCCCGCGGCGAGCTGTTACGGGTGACCACCACCTGGTCGACCACCGGCTCCAGCAACTCCAACAGGGCTTCCGCGTCCTTGTCGGCGAGTACGCCGACCACCGCCACCAGCTTGCTGAACGCGAACTCCTCCTGGAGTGCGGTCACGGTGGCGGCCATGCCGTGCGGATTGTGCGCGCCGTCCAGCAGGATGGTCGGCGCGTTGCGTACCCGCTCCAGCCGCCCGGGGGAACTGGTCGAGGCGAAGGCCTCCCGGACCGCGTCGACGTCCAACTGCCGTCGGCTCCCGGCGCCCAGGAACGCCTCCACGGCGGCGAGCGCCACCGCGGCGTTCTGCGCCTGGTGCGCGCCGTGCAGCGGAATGAAGATGTCGTCGTAGATGCCGCCCAGGCCTTGGAGGCTGAGCACCTGCCCGCCGACCGCGACAGCCCGGCCCAGCACGCCGAACTCGGCGCCCTCCCGGGCGATGGTGGCGCCCACCTCGGCACAGCGGTCGAGGAGTGGCCGCGCGGCCTCCTCCTCCTGCGCCGCCGCGATCACTGTGGCGCCCGGGTGGATGATGCCGGCCTTCGCCAGCGCGATGTCCTGGAGGGTGTCGCCGAGCCACTCGGTGTGGTCCAGGCCGATCGGGGTGATCACGCACACCCCGGCCTGGATGACGTTCGTGGCGTCCTCGGCGCCGCCGAGTCCCACCTCGACCACGGCGATGTCGACAGGCGCGTCGGCGAACGTGGCGAACGCCAGCGCGGTGGTCATGTCGAAGTACGTCAGCGGCTCGTCCGACCGGGCGTCTACCAGCTCCGCCAGCGGCTTGATCTCCCGGTACACCGCGGCGAACCGCTCCTCGCTGACCGGCTCGCCGTCCAGGCTGATCCGCTCCCGCACGGTCTCCAGGTGCGGGCTCGTGTACCGGCCGGTGTGCAGCCCGAACGCCCGCAGCAGCGAGTCGATCATCCGCGCGGTGGACGTCTTGCCGTTGGTGCCGGTCAGGTGGATCGCCGGGTACGCCCGCTGCGGGCTGCCGAGCAGGTCGAGCAGCGACTCGATGCGGTCCAGCTCGAAGACCATGCGGGTGAAGCCGCGGGCGTTCAGCTCGGCTTCGGCGGCGGCGAAATCGGTACGGTCGGTCACGAGGGCAGTGTCTCCAGAGCAGCGTCGATCCGGACCAGGTCGGCCTCGGCGGTGGCGAGCCGGTCGCGGATCTTCGCGACGACCGGCTCGGGGGCCTTGCCGATGAAGGCAGGGTTGTCGAGCTTCGCTCGGGCCTGCGCGACCTCCTTCTCGGCGGCCGCGCGGTCCTTGGTCAGCCGGGCCCGCTCGGCGGCCACGTCGATCGACCCCCGGGTGTCCAACGCGACACCGACCGCGCCGGGCATGGCCAGCGTCGCGCTGGCCTGGAAGTCGTCACCGGCCGCGTCCAGCCGGACCAGCGACCTGATCAGCGGCTCGTGGGCCGCGATGCCGGCCCCGGCCAGCCCGTCCAGGCGGGCGGCCACCCGCTGCGTCGGGCGCAGCCCCTGGTCGGAACGGAACCGGCGGATCTCGGTGACCACCCGCTGCACGGCGGCCAGCTCAGCCTCGGCGGCGTCGTCGACCAGCGACCGGTCGGCCACCGGCCAGGCGGCGGCCTGCACCGTCTCGCCGCCGGTCAGCGCGAGCCACAGCTCCTCGGTGACGAACGGGATGACCGGGTGCAGCAGCCGCAGCAGCTGGTCGAGCACGTGCCCGAGCACCCGCCGGGTGGCGTCGGCCCGCTCGCCGCCCTCGGCGAGCACCGGCTTGCTCAGCTCGACGTACCAGTCGCAGACGTCGTCCCAGGCGAAGTGGTAGAGCAGGTCGCACACCTTGGCAAACTCGTACGCCTCGAACTGCTCGTCGACCTCGGCGGTGACGTGCGCCAGCCGGGACAGGATCCACCTGTCGACGGTGGAGAGCTGCTCGACCGGCGGCAGGTCGCCCGTGGTGTGCGCGCCGTTCATCAGGGCGAACCGGGTGGCGTTCCAGAGCTTGTTGCAGAAGTTGCGCGAGCCCTGGCACCACTCTTCGCTGACCGGGACGTCCTGACCGGGGTTCGCACCCCGCGCCAGGGTGAACCGGGTGGCGTCGGCACCGTACCTGTCGATCCAGTCCAGCGGGTCGACCACGTTGCCGAACGACTTCGACATCTTCTTGCCGAACTGGTCACGCACCATGCCGTGCAGCGCGACCACGTCGAAGGGCGGCCGGCCGTCCATCGCGTACAGGCCGAACATCATCATCCGGGCCACCCAGAAGAACAGGATGTCGTACCCGGTGACCAGCACGCTGGTCGGGTAGAACTTCGCCAGGTCCGGGGTCTCTTCGGGCCAGCCCAGGGTGGAGAACGGCCACAGGCCGCTGGAGAACCAGGTGTCCAGGACGTCCTCGTCCTGGTGCCAGCCCTCGCCGGTCGGGGCCTCCTCGTCGGGGCCGACGCAGACGATCTCGCCCGCCGGGCCGTACCAGACCGGGATGCGGTGCCCCCACCACAGCTGGCGGGAGATGCACCAGTCGTGCATGTTGTCGACCCAGGCGAAGTAGCGCTTGGCCAGCTCGGCCGGCTCGATGCGCACCCGGCCGCCGCGGACCGCGTCGCCGGCGGCCTGCGCGAGCGGGGCGGTGTTGACGAACCACTGCAGCGACAGCCGCGGCTCGACAGTCGTCTTGCAGCGCGAGCAGTGCCCGACCGCGTGCACGTACGGCCGCTTCTCGGCGACGATCCGGCCCTGCTCCCGCAGCGCGGCCACGATCGCCGGCCGCGCCTCGAACCGGTCCAGCCCCTCGAACGGGCCAGGCACGGTGATCACACCGCGCTCGTCCATCACGGTCAGCGCGGGCAGGTCGTGGCGCTGGCCGATCTCGAAGTCGTTCGGGTCGTGCGCGGGCGTCACCTTCACCATGCCGGTGCCGAAGCTCGGGTCGACGTGCGCGTCGGCGACGATCGGGATCCGCCGGCCGGTGAGCGGCAGCTCGACCTCGGTGCCGATCAGGTGCTGGTAGCGCTCGTCGTCGGGGTGCACCGCGACGGCGGTGTCGCCGAGCATCGTCTCGGCCCGGGTGGTGGCCACCACGACCTCGTCGCTGTAGCGGATGGAGATCAGCTCACCGTCGTCGTCGGTGTGCTCGACCTCGATGTCGGAGAGCGCGGTGAGGCAGCGCGGGCACCAGTTGATGATCCGGTTGGCTCGGTAGATGAGGCCGTCGTCGAAGAGCTTCTTGAAGATCGTCTGGACGGCGCGGCTCAGCCCCGCGTCCATGGTGAAGCGCTCACGGTCCCAGTCCACGGAGTCGCCGAGGCGGCGCATCTGGCCGAGGATGGCGCCGCCGGACTCGGCCTTCCACTGCCAGACCCGCTCGACGAACTTCTCCCGGCCGAGGTCGTGTCGGGAAAGGCCCTCGGCGGCGAGCTGACGCTCGACCAGGTTCTGGGTGGCGATGCCGGCATGGTCCATGCCGGGCAGCCACAGCGCCTCGAAGCCCTGCATCCGCTTCCGCCGGGTCAACGCGTCCATGAGCGTGTGCTCGAACGCGTGGCCCATGTGCAGCGAGCCGGTGACGTTCGGCGGCGGGATGACGATGGTGAAGGGGGGCTTGTCGCTGTCGGCGGAGGCCCGGAAGTGCCCAGCGGCTACCCACTGCTCGTACCGTCGCTGCTCTACCTCGCCGGGCTGGTACTGGCCGGCGAGGGTCGGGGCGTCGGGGCGTCGGGCATCCAGTCTCTCGGTCACCTGACAAGTCTACGGAGGGCTTCCGCGGACCTGACGTGCGCCACCTGCCGTTCGCGTACGGTGTCGGCTATGTCCGACGCACATCTCACCGAACGTTCGCTCGACGACAGTCGCGAGCCGGTCGAACTGACCGAGGAGCCCATCCAGCTGAGCACCCGGGACACCGGGGGCGACCCCGACGAGCGCTCCGGCGGCTGGTCCCGGCGCCGCAAGATCGGTTGGGCGGTAGCGCTGGTCGTGGGTCTCGCGGGTGCGGGCGTACTGGGGGTCGGCGGGTGGCGCGTGGCGCAGCAGAAGGACACCCGGCTGAATTCACCCGATCAGGTGGCGGGGTTGACCCGGGACGACAGCGAGCGGGCCAAGAGCACGGCGGACTATCTACGCAGCGGCCTGGCCGCCGACATCGAGCTGGACCGCAGTTTCGGCACCGTCTACCGCGACCCCGCCGACGACAAGCGTTCGGTGCTGATCTTCGGCGGCACCACGCTGCTCTGGCAGCCCGAACGCGACCTGGACAGCCTCTTCGGCCTGATGTCCGACGAGACCGGCGCGGTGACCGGCCTGCGCGAGGTGCCCGCGGGCGACCTGGGTGGCGTGATGAAGTGCGGCAGCACCAGTGGCGACGGCGGCGACTTCGCGGTGTGCGGCTGGGCGGACCACGGCAGCGTCGTGATGGCGATGTTCCCCGGTAGGTCGGTGACCGACGCCGGCGCCCTGTTCCGCGACCTTCGCGGGGACATGCAGACCCGCGACTGATCCGCGCCCGCCCGGCGGTGTGACCTCGTTGAGCGACGCGCCTTCCCGGATATCGGGTGTCCGCAACTGCGGAAGCGCCCGATATCAGCGGCGCGGAGTCGGGGAAACGCAGAAAAGGCCACCCCTGTTGGGGGTGGCCTTTTCTGGAAGATTGTCCGGCGGTGTCCTACTCTCCCACACCCTCACGAGTGCAGTACCATC
>NZ_JBEXHY010000147.1:0-11903 GCF_040608295.1 Micromonospora sp. NPDC005197
AGTGCCGCTTGAGGATCTGGTAAACGCAGCGCGGATGCTGCAACGTCTCGTCCCGCTGCGTCTGCCCGCCCACCGGCGCGCCGTGCGACTCGTGCGCCAACCCCGCGGCGTTGTCACGCTCCTGGGCGGTGTGCCCGCTGCCGGAGGAGCCCTCGTGGCCCTCGTACTGCCAGCTGTCCTGCACGTAGCTGCCGGTCTCCGGGTCGAAGCCGGAGAAGAAGCCGTCGCCGTCCTCGGTGTCGCTGAACTGCTCGCTGACGATCGTCGCCGCGTTGGTGTAGGCGAGCACGTACTCGCGGAAGTCCAGCTCGTTGTCCAGGATGTAGCGCACCACGCCGCCGAGCAGCGCGATGTCGGTGCCCGCCCGGATCGGCAGGTACGCGTCGGCCACCGCGCTCGTACGCGTGAACCGCGGGTCGACATGGAACACCTTCGCCCCACGACGCTTGGCCTCCATCACCCACTGGAAACCCACCGGATGCGCCTCGGCCATGTTCGAACCCTGAATGACGATGACGTCAGCGTTGGCGATGTCCTGCTGGAAATCCGTCGCACCGCCACGACCGAAGCTGGCCCCCAGACCGGGGACGGTGGCGGAGTGTCAAATACGGGCCTG
The DNA here is from genome assembly GCF_040608295.1 of Micromonospora sp. NPDC005197. Classification (NCBI taxonomy): domain Bacteria; kingdom Bacillati; phylum Actinomycetota; class Actinomycetes; order Micromonosporales; family Micromonosporaceae; genus Micromonospora; species Micromonospora sp. NPDC005197. Next base: position 617 of record NZ_JBEXHY010000147.1, read on the forward strand.
GTTCTCGATCTGCAGCGCCCCCATCGCCGTGAACAACTTCTTGATGAGGTAGTTCTCCTCGTTGTCCAGCGTCGCCCCGCCCAGACTGGAGATCCCCAACGTCCGGTTGAGCGGCCGGCCCTGCTCGTCAACGTCCTCCCAGGTCTGCTCGCGGGCGGCGAGGATCCGGTCGGCGATCATGTCGAGCGCGGTGTCGAGGTCCAGGTCTTCCCACTGCGTCGAGTACGGCCGCCGGTAGCGGACCGTCGTCTGCCGCAACGGACTGGTCACCAGACTCTTGCTCGCCGAACCCTTCGGACACAACCGACCTCGCGAGATAGGACTGTCCGGATCACCCTCGATCTGCGTGACCTGCCCGTCCTTCACGAACACCCGCTGCCCACACCCCACCGCGCAGTACGGACAGACGGACCGGGCCACGCTCTCGGCGGTCTCGGTGCGGGCGGTCAGGCCAGCCGAGCGCGCGGACTTCGCCGCCGCGCCCCGGCCCAACGGGTCCGTGCCGGTGAGCTGCCGATACACCGGCCAGCCCTCGATGAACGTCCGCAGACCCATCCCCGACACCCCCTCCCACGCGAGCGACCTCACGAACATAAGTCAGATGAGGAGTCTTCGCTAATCGAGAGGGTGGCGTCGCGGCACCGTCACTCGGTGCGCAGGCTCCATCTCAGCGCGGGGATCATCACGGCCGCGGGAACGAGGTGCAGTCCGGCAAGGGCGGTGACGGTGGCGGCGCTGCCCCCGCAGAGCAGGGGCGCGACCAACGAAATCGCGGTCAGCGACACCGCCGTCCACACCCATCGCGCGGCGGGGCGCACGCTCCACCGCAGCAGAGCGGCGGCGATGACGATGCCCACGACCGAGAAGACGCCGGTCACCACGGCGAACCCGGGTGTCGGGATCGTCTCGCCACCAGCGGGGACCGCGAAGTCGACGCCAGCGGCCCGGGCGAGCGCGGCGGCGACAGTGGTGGCCAGCACCGCGACCAGCGTGGCGACGAGCCCGACACCGGCGAGCCGGCGCAGTCGGTGGGTACGGCTGGTCCGGCCCGACGCCGGGGCCGCGGCGCTCACCTGGCACCGTCCGCCGGGAGGCGCTGCGGCAGCCCGAGCCGCGCGAACTGGTCGTCGTGGAAGATGACGATCTCGGCGACCGCCCCGCCGGTGACGCGCAGGACGTCGATGGTCAGCGGCAGGTACGCGCCCTCGGACTCCCGCCACAGGTAGAAGGCGACGGCGGGCTGCCGGTTCACGGCGGTCGGGACGCCGCGTAGGCGTCCCAGGTCGGCGAACCCATCCTGGATCCAGTCGTTCAGCACCGCGTCGCGGCCGACGTGGACGCCGGGAGTGGGCGGCATCGAACAGCGGACGTCGTCGCGCAGCATGGCGGCGAGCGCGTCGATGTCCTTGGCCACGCTCGCGTCGGTGAAGCGGCGCACCAGCTCGCGCGTCCCGGCGTCCTCCTCGCCGCCGGTCCAGTCCTGCCGCTCGGCGGGCAGGTGCTCGCGCATGCCGGCGCGGGCCCGTTGCAGCGCGCTGTTCACCGAGTTGACGGAGTCCCCGAGCAGCTCCGCGACGTCCTTCGCCGGCCAGCCCAGCACGTCCCGCAGGATCAACACGGCCCGGGGGCGCGGCGCGAGGTGCTGGACCGCCACCAGGTACGCCAGCTCGATCGTCTCCCGCGCGACCGCGACGGTCTCCGGCTCGTCCGCGTCTCCCGCCGGCAGCTCGTCGAGCAGCCGGTCCGGGTACGGCTGCAACCACCGCACCTCGCCGCCGGTCGCCGGCTCCGGGCGGCGCCTGGCGAGCAGGTCCAGGCAGGCGTTCGTGGCGATCCGGTACAGCCAGGCCCGGAACGACGAACGCCCCGCGAACGTCTCCCGCCGCCGCCACGCGCGCAGCAACGTCTCCTGCACGGCGTCCTCGGCATCCTCGAACGACCCCAGCATCCGGTAGCAGTGCACGTGCAGCTCCCGCCGGTGCCGACCCGCCAGCCCTGCGAAGGCCGGCTCGTCGACCCCACCCATCTGCTCGTCCGTGTGCGCACTCGTCACGTCATGCTCCCGTCTCGTCGTGTCCCGTCGCAGGTATGACGGGTGCGGGCGCGACAACTCATCACCGGGCCGGACGATCCTCCTAGGTAGGCGGCGACCCGGCCGAGCAGGTTGCGCCCGGACGGGTTGTAGTCCCGGAACCGGCCGAACGTCTCGCGCTCCTGGCTGGAACGGATGAACTGGTCATCGGTCCACTCCTGACCGACCGGCAGGTATCGCCGCGCGTTCGCGAGGCCGTCCAGTTGATGCAACACGTGGTAGGCGATCAGGTACTCACCGAACGTCGCGTGCAGGAACTCGTAGCTGCTGCCGGTGACGAGACTGCTGTTGACGTCCGCCGCGTGGATGAAGAAGAACCGGGCGATCGTACGGATCGCCGGGTCCAGCGGGCGGGACAAACGCTTCCGGTTCCCGGTGTACGCGGCCGACGACAGCAGCATCGGCGCCAGGTCGGCGTCCAGGTCCTGGCCACTGACCGACTGCTGCCCCCGGTTGAACATGGCGAACGCCGCGATTCCGAGTTGCCACAGCTCGCGGTCCGCCTGGGCGGCGGCCTCGTCGCCCTCCAGCGGTCGACCCGCCGGCCGGGGAGCCTTGGTGACCTCACGACTCACGTAGCCGTTGAGCAGCCACTGGTAGAGCTGCCCCTGCGTGACCTGACCGGCGCCGTCCACCGGCGGGTCGTCCGTCGCCCCGAAGATCGCCAGCATGAGCAGGAGCAGCGGCTGACGGGCCAGCTCGCCCATCGACCACACGGTGTCCGCGGCGAGCGGTTTGACCGTCGCGTTGGCGATCGGCTCCCGATTGACCTCGTTCCACATGTCGACCTGCTCGCGGTCGAAATCGCGCAACTTGATCACCAGCGAGCCGGCCGGGATGTTCGCGATGTTGGCGACGACGGTACGGGAGGTCACCACGACGGCGACCGGCGAACCGATCGACGCCTCCTTTCCTGGAACTCCTGCACCTCGTGCAGGAAGCCGGACTCGGTCGCGCCGGTGGCCTGCATCAGTTCGTCCAGACCGTCCAGGAGGACCACTCTGGTGACGTCCTGACTGGCGACGGACAGCTGACGCCACCGCACACTTTCCGGCGCCCGGATGACCGAGAATCACCAGCGGACGCTCCGCGCTGCGAGCCGAGGCGAAGTACGCGGCGAGGAAATGATCCAGCCGGTGCCCGTTCCGCTGCTGCTTCCACCACTCCTCCTCCCAGGTACGGGACTGACCGTCGGTGACGGCCCACTGGAAGTGCGGATTCACGTAACCCGATTCGGTGGTCGGCATCCGCAGGCCCGACATCTGATCCATCTCGGTGACCTGGGCGATCGGCTCCGACAGGAGATGGCGGTTACGCTGCGCCATGATCGTCCGGTCGGGTCCGTGCTGCCTGTTCGGCAGGTACGGCAGGTCGTTGAGGAGCTGCTCCATGAGCGCGAGCGACCGTTGCTGGAACTGCACGGACGTGCGGTGCGCGGCCTCCTGGGTCGCCGCCACGAACCCGATCTGGTCCAGCAACGCCCACATGCCGAATTCCGGCACGTCGGCGGCCAGTCGACGGTAGTCGTCGCGGTAGGTTCTGATCGCGCTGTCGACGATGCGCGCCTGGATCAAATGCCCGAACTGGTAGCCCAGGTCAACCTCGATCTTCTCCCAGGCGGCGAGGCCCCGGAAGAAACCCAGACAGCGCTCCGTCATCGACTCGTAGAACGGGATCACCGAGGCCATCAGGTTGGCCTCGAACCCACAGCCCGCCCACGGCAGCGGCAGTTCCACCCCCAGCAGGTACGAAACGATGGTGTCGTGCGTGACAGCGCCACCGCCGGGAACCATCTTCTGTTTCTCGACCTCGGTGAGACGGAGGCTCGAGTACCCCTTGCCCACCACGTCGTTGAGGGCAGTGAAGAACGCGCCCGCCACCACCGCGGTGTGCGCGGCCGCGATCAGTTCGTGCCGTTCCCGACCCTTCGGGCCGAAGGGTACGGTCACGGAAACGCTCGACGGCCATCGTGATCTGCTGGACCAGCTCGTTCTTCTGGTCGATCCATCCCCACGCGGCGCTGATCGCCGGCAGCAGGGCGCCAGCGCCACCGCTGCCGAGAGCCGCCAATCCCAGCAGGGTGCCGAGCTTCTCACTCCACCCCGCGTCGTGCTTGCCGAGAATACGGCGGGCGGTTTCGAACGACATTGACGAACCGCTCACCGCGAGTCCCTTCAGATGACACCGGGAAGCGGCCACCCTAGCCCTGAAGAACCGGGCGAGCAGTCGGTCATCTGGCAGCTCTCCTCAACCACGCCGGGACGTGCGCGCAGGCCGAGGAAGGTCGCTTGAGCGACACCGGGACCGGCGGGCGTTACCCTGACAGCATGCAGGCCGTCTCGCCCACCGCGACCGGCGTGGTCTTCCTGGCCCGCCCGGGTCGTCCGGCCGTGGTGGCGCGCACCCTCACCGAGCTCACCGGCCCCACCCGCGGCGTCGTCGAGCTGCCGGTGCGGTTGATGTGGAACGCCGAGCGCACCTTCGACCTCGGCGACCCCGACCAGCTGCTCTGGATGTACGAGAACGTGCTGCGCGAGACCGCCAGCGCCGACGACCTGCGCATCCTGATCAACGGCCGGACATTACGTCGGGTGTGGCGGTTGCTCAACCTGCCCCGGGGCGTCCGCCTCGCCTGGGAGAGCCGGCACCGCGGCCTGCGCGCGGCGTGATCGCACCACATCTGCACGAGTTCTACCGGGAGGTGGCCCGGGTGGCGCTGACCGCCGCCGGGCCGTACCGGTTCGTGCTGGGTGGCGGGGTGGCCTGGGCCGCGCACGGCCTGGTCGCCCGGCCGACCGAGGACGTGGACCTCTTCGCCGACGTCGAGGGTGCTGCCGCGGCGGCCACCGCCGGGGTGCGCGTGGCGCTGGAGCGGGCCGGGTTCACCGTCACCGACGCCGACCCGGACAGCGAGCTCGCCGATCTGTTCGACGGGTACGGCCAGGACATGAAGGACTTCGTGGTGAGCCGCGACGGGCGGCAGATCCGGCTCAGCCTGGCCCGGCTGGACCGGCAGCAGAGCCCGGTGGTGATGGACCTCGGCCCGGTGATGGACGTGCGCGACCTGGTCGCCAACAAGATCGCGGCGTTGGTCAACCGGCGCGAGGTCCGAGACTTCATCGACGTGGCGGCGGCCCTGGAGCACTACGACGTGACGCAACTGCTGATGCTCGCCCGGCAGGTCGACCCCGCGCTGGACCCGGCCGACGTACGGGCCGCCGGGCGTTACCTGGACCGGCTGTCCGACAAGCGTTTCGGCCGCTACGGCCTGGACGCCGACGACGTCGCCCGGGTGCGCCACCGCTTCACCACCTGGCCCCGCTGACGCCACCGCCCGCGAACCCGTACTTCTTCTTCCTCGCACCGTGCGGGCGGCTCCCCCGCGACCTCGTCGAGAGCGCCCTACCCTGCGACGGCCTGCGAAAACCGGGGCTGGCGTGGCGCAAGTGACAGGCGCTGGCTATGGTGCGCGAGGCGCTCACGAGGCGCGTCCACCCCCATGGAAAGGCACGTCATGACCTCTGGATCCGGTCCGTCGCGTCGCCAGGTGCTCGCCGTCGCCGCCGCGGCGGCGACCGCCCCGCTGATCGCCGCCGCCCCCGCGCAGGCGGCGGGCGCGACCCGGTCGCGCACCTGGGACCTCACGCTGCTCGGCACGTCGGACACCCACGGCAACGTCTACAACTGGGACTACTACCGCGACGCCGAGTACGACGACAGCAAGCACAACGACATCGGTGTCGCGAAGCTGGCGACCCTGATCAACCAGATCCGCGCCGAGCGGCGCGGCAAGGCCACCCTGGTCCTCGACGCCGGCGACACCATCCAGGGCACCCCCCTCGCCACGTACTACGCCAAGCAGGAGCCGATCACCGTCACCGGCGAGAAGCACCCGATGGCCCGGGCCATGAACGTCATCGACTACGACGCCGTGACACTGGGCAACCACGAGTTCAACTACGGCCTGCCGTTGCTGGACCTGTGGATCCGCCAGCTCGGCTTCCCGGCGCTCGCCGCGAACGCGATCAACGCGAAGACCGGCAAGCCCGCCTTCCTGCCGTACGTCATCAAGAAGGTCTCCCTCGGCTTCGCGGCGCCGACCCTGCGGGTCGGCATCCTCGGCCTGACCAACCCCGGCGTGGCCATCTGGGACAAGGGCAACGTCGAGGGCAGGCTGCGCTTCGACGACATGGTGGCGACCGCCGCGAAGTGGGTGCCGATCATGCGGGCCCGCGGCGCGGACCTCGTGCTGATCTCCGCCCACGGCGGCGACAGCGGCACCTCCAGCTACGGCCCGGAGCTGCCGAACGAGAACCCGGTGGCGCTCATCGCCCAGCAGGTGCCGGGGATCGACGCGATCCTCTTCGGGCACGCCCACAACGAGGTGGTCGAGCGGTTCGTCACCAACGAGCGGACCGGCGCGCAGGTGCTGCTCTCCGAGCCGTCGAAGTGGGGCCAGCGGCTCACCCGGATGGACTTCACCCTCGCCCGTGAGCATGGCCGCTGGACGATCACCAAGAAGGCCGCCACCATGCTGAACACCAACACGGTGGCCGAGGACCCGAAGGTGCTCGCCGCCGTGCGGGCCCAACACCAGAAGACCATCGCGTACGTGAACCAGGTGGTGGCCCAGGCAACCGTGGAGATGTCCACGGTGGAGTCCCGGTACAAGGACACCCCCATCCTGGATTTCATCAACCACGTCCAGGCCGAGACCGTCACGAAGGCGCTGGCCGGCACGCAGTACGCCAGCCTGCCGGTGCTGTCGCAGGCCTCGCCGTTCAGCCGTACCGCGGTCTTCCCCGCCGGCGACGTCAAGATCCGTGACGTGGCCGGGTTGTACGTGTTCGACAACACGCTCGAAGCGGTCGTGCTCAGCGGTGCCGAGGTGCGCGCGTACCTGGAGTACTCGGCGAAGTACTTCCGGACCCTCGCCCCGGGCGCACCGGTCGACCCGAAGCAGATCAACGACCCGTCGGTGCCGGACTACAACTACGACGCGCTCTCCGGCCTGGACTACGACATCGACATCTCCAAGCCGGTCGGCCAGCGGATCACCCGGCTGGTGCTGCCCGGCACCGACACCCCGGTGGCGGACGACGCGCAGTTCGTGATGGCGGTCAACAACTACCGGCGCAGCGGCGGCGGCAACTTCCCCGGCATCGTGAAGACCCAGGTCTACAACGCGCAGCAGGAGATCCGCCAGCTGCTCATCGACTGGGCGCAGGCCAAGGGGACGATCAACCCGGCCGACTTCTTCCAGCCCAACTGGCGACTGGTACGCGAGGGCGTGCCGGTCTTCTGATCGCAGAACGTCGGCGGGCCGTGGGTGGCGACACCCCGGCCCGCCTGCTCGTCTCTCAGCCCTGCCCGTTCCAGTCTCAGCCCTGCACGTTCCAGCGGATCGGGTCCTCGGCCTTCTCCGGCCGGTCCCGCCCGGGATCGGTCTCGGTCAGCGCGACCCGCTCGTCCGGGCGAACGGCGGGCGGCAACTCCCCGAACCGGATGTGGCGCAGGAACGCGTACTCGCCCTCGGTGAACGGTTGCTCGGCCATCGGCACCCCCTCCTGCCCTGCCATTGTCTGACGGCGGGCGGCCCACAGCACCGGTCTGTCGGTTGACAGTCCCCTCGACCGTCGGGTGCGGCCCGACACACCCCGTACGGCATCCTAGGATCCTGGGTGTATGGCCTGAGGCAACGCGCCGTCGGCAGGGGCGGTCGGCAGGGACGGTCGAGCGGGCTGGCGCAGGCGCGGCGGGCCGGCGGGCCTGCGGGCCTGCGGGCCTGCGGGCCTGCGGACCGCCGGGCTGTTGCTCAGGGGTGGATGCTGGCGGCCGGCCGGCGCGGGGCGGGCAGCCGGTCCAACACCGCGAGCGCCGCCCGGACCGGTCGACGTCGCAGCATGTCGTCGAAACTCGCCCGACCCTGACAGAAACGGACGAACATCCGCCAACCCGGCGGGGTCGCCAACAGAGCGTGGAAGACCTCAGGGCGGCGGGTGAACAGGTCGAGCAGCCGGAACCCCGCCCGCATCTCCGGCGTCAGGCCCTCGGTGACCGCCCGCTCGTACCCGGCCAGATCACCGTCGGCGACCGCCGCGCCGGCCATCTCCCCCGAGCGCAACGCGAAGCTGATGCCCTCGCGGCTCCACGGCTCCAACAGCCCGGCGGCATCCCCCGCCACCAACACCCGGCCGTTGCGCAATGGGGAGTCCTCCGCACGGCAACGGGTCAGGTGACCCGAGTCGTGCTCCGCCGGCAGCCCGGTCAGGCCCAACCGGTCGACGAACTCCCGCAGGTAGGCGCGCGTCCCCTCCCCCGCCCCCCGGCCCGCGATCACACCGACGGTCAACCGGTCGCCCTTCGGGAACACCCAGGCGTACGAGCCCGGCATCGCCCCCCAGTCCAGCAGCAGTCGCCCGCGCCAGCGCTCCTGCTCGGCGGGCGGCACCGGCACCTCCAACTCCAGCCCCAGGTCCACCTGCCGGTAGCGCACACCCACGTGTCGGGCGGTCACCCCCGAGGAACCGTCCGCGCCGATCACCGTGCGGGCCGTGATCGTCGTACCGTCGGCCAGCCGCAGGCGTACACCCTCGGGGTCCTGCTCGATCGCGCGGACCGCGACCTGCTCCCGCATCTGCGCGCCGGCGGCGACCGCCGCCGCGCGCAGCCGGTCGTCGAACTCCTCGCGGCGCACCATGGTCACCACCGGACTGCCGTTGCGGCGGGTGAACTCCCGCCGGCCGTCGCGGGTGAACGTCACCCGGTCCACCCGGTCGTGCGCGGGCACCTCGATGCGGCCGCGCACGGCCGCCAGCGACGTGCCGATCAGGCCACCGCCACACGTCTTGTACCGCGGGTGCGCGGCCCGCTCGACAACCAGCGTACGAACGCCGGCGCGGGCCGCGGCGTGTGCCGCGGAGAGCCCGGCGGGGCCGGCGCCGACGACGACGAGATCCCAGACGATCACGGTTGCAGCCTAGGGCACCCTCCGCTGCGCGGCCCGGGCACGGCGAGCTGCCAAACGCCCGATCGAGTGGGCATCTTCGGTCAGGCAGGGGGTAACCGACGTGACGCGACCGTCCGCGCGGGAGCGGACGAGCAGAGGAGGAGATCATGCAGCGGGTTCAGCTGTCGGAGATCGAGCAGCGCGTGTACCAGGCGGTCACCGCCCTCGAAGCACGTGGCCAGGTCCCCTATCCGGACCTGATCGCCGAAGGATCCGGTCTGACCGAGGAGCAGGTGCACACCCCACTGCACGAACTCACCCAGAAGGGCCTGCTGCACCGCGAGGACTCGCCGATGGCCGGCCTCGACTTCGGCCCCCGATTCTGCGCCCGTCAGATGGCGTGACCTCCGACGGTTGGCCCCCGCCTGCCGGGGTAGCGGTCAGGGATGCATGATCGACCGTCAACGGGGGGCAGCATGAGCGCGGCGCACGAGCCGCAGCCGGTCGACGCGGCCGAGAACCGCCGACGCTGGCAGGCCGTCGGTGTCGGGCTGGTCGCCGCGTTCATGACGCTGCTCGACGTGAGCATCGTCAACGTCGCGGTGCCGTCCATCGACCGCGCGCTGCACGCCTCCCCGAGCGACCTGCAGTGGGTCCTCTCCGGGTACGCGCTGACCTTCGGGCTGGTGCTCGTACCGGCCGGCCGCTTCGGTGACTTCCGCGGGCGGCGCAACGCGTTCGTCTTCGGCATTTCGCTGTTCACCCTGACCAGCGCGCTCGCCGGCCTGGCCACGTCCCCCACCTGGCTGGTCGCCGCCCGGCTGCTCCAGGGCGCCGCCGCCGGCATCATCAACCCGCAGGTGATCGGGTTGATCCAACAGCTGTTCCGCGGGCCGGAACGAGCCCGTCCGTTCGGTCTGCTCGGCGCGACCATCGGCATCTCCACCGCCGTCGGGCCGCTGCTCGGCGGGCTGCTCATCGCCCTGGGCGGCGAGGAGCACGGCTGGCGGTGGGTCTTCTTCGTCAACGTGCCGGTCGGCATCGTCGCGGTGATCCTCGGGTGGCGGCTGCTGCCCGGTCGACCCGCCGGGCAGCCCGGCCGACGCCGACTCGACCCGGTCGGTGTGCTGCTGCTCGGCGTCGGCGTGGTGCTGATCCTGCTGCCACTCGTACAGGAGCAGCAGTGGCGTACGCCGTGGAAGTGGGCGCTCATCCCGGCCGGCCTGGCGGTGCTGGTCGCCTTCGGGCTGTGGGAACGGTGGTACGCGCGGCACCGCGAACCCCTGTTCGACCTGCGGCTGTTCACCTTCCAGTCGTACACACTCGGATCGCTCATCGCGCTGGTCTACTTCGGTGGGTTCACCGCGATCTTCTTCATCTTCACCCTGTTCCTGCAGAACGGGCTCGGCTACAGCGCGCTCGTCGCTGGTCTCGCCATCACCCCGTTCGCGCTCGGGTCCGCCGCCGCGTCCGCGCTGGGGGGACGCATCGTCAACCGCTTCGGTCGTCCACTGGTCGCCATCGGACTGCTCGGCGTGGTGGTCGGCCTGGCCGCCACGGTGCTCGCACTGCGCCTCGCGCCCGACGCCCCGGCGCCCTGGGTCACCGCCGCGCCACTGCTCGTCGCCGGTATCGGCAGCGGACTGGTCATCGCCCCCAACCAGACACTCACCCTCGCCCAGGTGCCCGTTCCCCAGGCAGGCAGTGGGGCCGGCATGCTCCAGACCGGCCAGCGGATCGGGGCGGCGGCCGGCATCGCCGCCGTCGGCTCGATGTTCTTCTCCTCGCTCACCGACAGTCGCGGCAACTGGACGTCGGCCTTCGAGAAATCGCTACTGCTCGCCACGGGGATCATCGCGCTCGCGCTGGTCGCCGCGCTGATCGACATCCTCCGCGGGCACCACGACTGAAAATCCCGGGAGCACGCGCGCCGCGCAGGTCGACACGCCGCCCGGGTCGAGGCGCCGCATGCCGCTTGGGTTCATGCGTCGCCCAGGTCGGCATGCCGGTTGGATCGATGTGCCACACAGACCGGCATTTCGGTCGGGCCCACGCGCCGCCCAGGTCGGCATGCCGATCGGCGGTCAGTCACGGGCCGGGCATACCCAACGGCCGGCACCTGACCGGCCGCCCGATGTCCGCCGCCCGCCGCCCGTCGGCGGTCGGCGGGGGGCGGTCGGGCGTCGGGCGTCGGGCGTCGGGCGGCGGGGGTGGGGCGGGGGGCGGGATCTTGGTCAGTTTGCGGT
>NZ_JBEXHY010000148.1:0-11621 GCF_040608295.1 Micromonospora sp. NPDC005197
GCCGCTTGGGCTCCGGCCCCCCCCCCCAGCTCCCCAACCGCACCGCGGCGCGGGGGGGCGGCGCCCAACCCCCGCCCCCGCGGCCCACCCCCGTACCTGGGCGCGCTCAGCCCTCGACGCCCAACGCCACCACCGGGCTGACCCGCGACGCCCGCCGCGCCGGCAGCACGCCGGCCAGCGCGGTCAGCCCGACCAGCGCCGCGAAGAGCCCGACCAGCGACAGCACCGGCAGCGACAGCGGCGCGTTGAGCCCGAGCGCCCGCACCGCCAACCAGGCGTACGGGACGCCGAGCAGCAGACCGAAACTCGCACCGATCACCCCGTAGAGGCCGGACTCGACGGTCAGCATCGTGCGCAGCCCCGCCCGGGACAGGCCGACGGCGCGCAGCAGCCCGGACTCGCGGACCCGCTCGACGACCGACAGCGCGGTCGTGGACCCCACGCCGACGACCGCGATCAGCACGGTCAGGCTGACCAGGCCGGCAGTGATCCAGACCAGGGCACTCAGCACCGCGTCGTTGCGATCCCGCTCGTCGGCGAGCACCGCGATGCCCAGCCCCGCGCCGTTCCCGATCGCCTGCCGCAGCGCCCGCACCCCGGCGGTGCGGCCGTCCTCGCCCGCGTGCGCCGCGTCGGCCAGCAGACCGGTGTACGCCGTCGGCCCGCCGATCCGGTCCAGGTCGGCGCGGTCGGCGAGGATGCCCGCGTACAGGGGGCCACGGTCGGGCAGGACCGCCGCCACCCGTACGTCGACCGTCCGCCCGTCGCGGGCCAGTGTCACGGTGTCGCCGGCCCGCAGCCCGGCGTTGCGGGCGACCCAGTCACCGAGCACGATCCGGCCAGGTCCACGGTCGGCGAGGGTGCCCTGTGCCACGTCCAGGTCCGAGGTGGTCGGCAGCGCCGAGATGTCGAGGTCGGTGGTCGAGTACCCGGACTCGGTGTCGCCGAGCCGTTCGGCGCCCCGCAGCAGCGCGACGTCGTGGACCATCCGGTACGGCACCACCCGGGTCAGCGCGCCGCTCGCCGCCCGCGCCCTCGTCACCACGGCGACCGGCAGGGTCGTACCGTCACCGGCGGACACCTCGAAGTCGGCGGGCGCGGAGAGCGCCATGTCACGATCGGCGACGACGCGCATCGACGCGCCGCCGATGACCACCCCGGAGATCAGGGTCACGCCGAGCGCGACCACGACGGAGACGGCGGCGGCCCGCCGCGGCGTCCCACCGATCCCGCCGACGGCCAGCCGCCCTAGCGGTCCGACCTGGCGCAACGGCCAACCCGCCACGGCCAGCACCGGGCGCACCAGCAGCGGCCCGAGGGCGACCAGGGCGAAGAACGCCAGCGCTCCCGAGGTGACGAGCAGCAGCAGCGCCGCGCTCGGGTCGTAGGACTCCTGATCCGGCGTCGGCAACCGCCGCACCGCCGCGACGGCGGCCAGCAACGCGCCGAGGACCAGCAGCGCGCCGGACACCAGACGTGGCGCTCCGATGCCGCGCCGCCCGGCGGTCACGCTCGCCGCCCGCAGCGCCTCCAGGGGCGAGACCCGGGCGGCGGAGAACGCCGGCGCCAGCACCGCCACCACGGTGAGGACGACCGCGCCGAGCACCACCGCGACCGCCGCCCCCAGCGACAGGCCCGGCGACGAGACCGCCATGCCCCAGGCCCGCAGGACCATGGGGAGGACCTGCCCGGCGGCGAGGGCGCCGACGACCCCCACGACACCCGCGACCAGCCCGGTCAGGGCACCCTCGGCGGTCAGCGCGACCACCAGCCCGCTCCGGCCCGCGCCCACCGCGCGCAGCAGCGCGAGGTGCTGCATCCGCTGGGCGAAGACGATGCGGAACGTCGAGGTGACCACCAGCGCCGCGGCGACCACAGCGACCGCGACGAACATGCCGACCAGCGCGAACAGCCTCCCCACCTGCTCGGCCGCCGCGTCGGCCTCGGCGTCGCGCACCTCGGCGCCGGAGCGGATCGGCTGATCGGCCGGGACCACCGCGGTCACCCGGTCGCGAACCGCCTCCGCCGCGCCGGCAGCTGTCCGCACGTCGATCCGCTCGACAGTGCCGACGTGACCCCACGCGGCCACCGCGTCGTCCGGGGCGTACGCGTCGAATCCCCCGTCGTCGGGAGTGTCGACCACGCCGGTGACGGTGAGCGGCGCCCCGGTGGTGAGGTCGCCGCCCGTCCCGGTGGTCACGGTGCCGACCGCCAACCCCAGCCGCTCGACCGTGCGGCGGGTCACCGCGATCTCGCCGGGCTGATCCGGGTAGCTGCCCTGGACCAGGCGGACCGTCGCCAGCGGGCCGGCGCCCGGGTCGGTCCGCAGGTTGAGGTAGCCCTCGGCGAGGGAGACACCGAGCGTCGTCCGGCCCACCGCCTCGGTGACACCCGGCAGGGCGCGGACGTCACGCAGCGCCGCCACGGTGGGCGGCGGCTGCTGCGGGTCCCCGATGACCAGGTCGGTGGCGGCCGGCGTGCCGCTGAGGTTGTCCCGCGCGGTCCGTTCGGTGATCTCCTGCGCCAGCACGGTGCCGAAGACGACGAACGACGCGACGAGGATCGCCAGGCCGGTCAGGATCAGTCGACCCGGGCGTCGGGCCGCGGCGCTCACCTGGGTACGCAGCACCGTCGCCCTCACGCGGGAACCGCCAGTTCGCGCAGCGCGTCGGTGACCGAGCCCTGGTCCGGCTCGTCGATCTCGCCGGCGACGCGGCCGTCGGCGAGCAGCACCACCCGGTCGGCGTACGCGGCCGCGATCGGATCGTGGGTGACCATGACGACAGTCTGGCCCAGGTCGCGTACCGAGTCGCGCAGGATGGTGAGCACCTCCGCCCCGGAGCGGGAGTCGAGGTTGCCGGTCGGCTCGTCGGCGAAGACGACCTCGGGCCGCGACACCAGGGCCCGGGCCACCGCCACCCGCTGTTGCTGGCCGCCGGAGAGTTCGCTGGGCCGGTGCCCGAGCCGCTGCCCGAGGCCCAGCACGTCGACGAGGTGCGCGAGCAGGTCACGGTCGGGTTCCCGGCCGGCGAGGTCCAGCGGCAGGGTGATGTTCTGCGCGGCGGTGAGCTGCGGCAGCAGATTGAACGACTGGAAGACGAAGCCGATCCGGTCGCGGCGTGCGCGGGTCAGCGTGCGGTCGGACTGACCGGTCAGCTCCGTGCCGCCGAGCAGGACCCGGCCGGAGGTGGCCGTGTCCAGGCCGGCCAGGCAGTGCATCAGCGTCGACTTGCCGGACCCGGACGAGCCCATGATCGCGGTGAACTCGGCCCGACCGAAGCCGACCGAGACGCCGTCCAGGGCGCGGACCGCGGTGTCGCCGCTGCCGTACACCTTCACCAGGTCGACCGCGGCGACGGCGGCCTGCCCGGTCGGCGGCGGGGCGTGGGTTGTCATGGGTTCCTCCAGTGGCTGCGATGTGACCCGGGAAGCCTCGCCCGCGCCGGGTGGGAGCCGCATCGGTCCGTGGTCGGGGAACGCCCACGCCGGGTCTGTCTTTCGGCCGATCTGCCCGCGCCGTCCGCCTGGCTACGCTGGGTCACGATGAACGCGCCGGGATTCTCGACATGGTGGGTACGCCTGGGCCAGCTCGCCGGTCTGGCGGCGCTGGCCCTGCTCGGTGCCTTCGACCTGCGGTACGGCCTCTACACCGGGGTGAGCGCGGCCGAAGCCCTGCGCGCCCTCGTGCAGGTGGGGTTGGCATTGATGACCGCGGTGGTCTGGCTGCCCGTGCACCGGCAGGGGTCCCGGTCCCTGCCGCTCGCGGCGCTCGTGCTCGGCGCCACCTCACTCGCCGTCACCTTCGGCTTCCTGGTGCTCAGCACGAGCGGCAGTTATCTGCTGGGCGGCAGCTGGGGGCTGGCCGAGTCCGCCGGGATGATCGCGGTGGTGTTCGTGGTGACCCGGTGGGCCGCCGCACGGCTCGCTCCGTGGGCGGCGGTGCTCGCCGCGCTCGCTGCCGCCGCGCTGCCGCTGCGCGCCGGCGCCGACTACGTCTACGTGATCTTCGGGCTGCTCCAGGCGCTCGCCGCGATCGGCGCCGCCGCCGTCGGGATCTACCTGCGCGTCGTCGCCGCCGGGCGGGAGCGGGCCATCGCGCTGGTACGGGCCGAGCAGCGCGCCGAGTTCGCCCGCGACCTGCACGACTTCATCGCCCACCACGTGACCGGCATCGTGGTGCAGGCGCAGGGCGCCCGCTTCGTCGCCGAGCAGGACCCGCAACGGGTGATCGTCGCCCTGGAGCAGATCGAGCGGGCCGGCGCCGAGACGATGGCCTCGATGCGACGGATGGTCGGCGTGCTGCGCAATCCGGACGCCCCGCCGGACGCGCCGCTGGCCCCACTGGCCGGCGTGGCCGACCTCGCGCCGCTGCTGCAGGGCCACAACGACACCACGAACGCACCGGCCCGGCTGTACGTCGACGGTCCGGTCGACGAGCTGCCGGTGGAGGTGTCGACCTCGGCGTACCGGGTGGTGATGGAGGGGCTGACCAACGCCCGCCAGCACGCCCCGGACGCCCGGTCGGTGGCCGTGTCCGTGCGTCGTACGCCGGACTGGCTCCTGGTCCGGGTCGTCGACGACGGCGCGACCCCGCGTACCGCTCCCGCCCGGGGGCACGGCTTCGGCCTGCTCGGCCTCACCGAGCGGGTACGCGCCCTCGGCGGCACGATCACCGCCGGGCCGGGCATCTCCGGCGGCTGGGTGCTCGACGCCGCGTTCCCACTGCGATCGGCGGTGGCCCGATGATCCGGGTGCTGATCGCGGACGACCAGGCGATGGTCCGGACCGGCTTCGGCATGATCATTGGAGCGCAGCCGGACATGACGGTGGTCGGCGAGGCCGCCGACGGGGTCGCCGCCGTCGAGATGGTCCGGCGGCTACGCCCGGACGTGGTGCTGCTGGACATCCGGATGCCCCGCCTCGACGGCCTGCAGGCGCTGCGCCTGCTCGCCGGGCCGGGCGTCGCCGACCCGGTGCGGGTGGTCGTGGTGACGACCTTCGACCTCGACGAGTACGTGCACACCGCGCTGTCCAACGGCGCCTGCGGCTTTCTCCTGAAGGACTCCGGCCCGGCGCTGCTCGTCGAGGCGGTCCGCGCGGCCGTCTCCGGCGACGCGCTGATCAGCCCGTCCATCACCGTACGACTGCTGGAGCACCTCAGCCCGCCCAGCGCGCCGCGGGACGACGCCGGCCTGTCCCCGCGGGAACTCGACGTCGTGAAGCTCGTCGCCCGGGGCCTGACCAACGCGGAGATCGCCGGCCAGCTCTTCATCGCCGTCGGCACCGTCAAGACCCACCTCGCCAGCGTGCAGACGAAGCTCCCGGCCCGCAACCGTGTCGAGATCGCCGCCTGGGCCTGGGAACGCCGCCTCGTCCGCTGAACGACGACCCGACCGGCCGACCAACAGCTATCTGCGGGTGCGCAACACCGGCCACAACGCGGTGATCAGGCCCGGCGGCACCGTGTCGCTGGGCGTCGTCGCCACCGGGACGCAGGTGCCGGAGGAGGTCACACTGAACGGCGGCATCTGCGTGGTGGCAGACAAGTAACGCTCACGTCCGGGGTCTGGCGTCGATGGCGACATCTTGCGACGCTAACGATCGTGTATGACTACGACCTGTTGGTGCTGGGCTCCGGACCCAGCGGTCAGAAGGCCGCGATCGCCGCCGCAAAGCTCGGCAGGCGGGTCGGCATCGTGGACCGCCGCGACATGATCGGTGGGGTGTGCATCAACACCGGCACCGTCCCGTCCAAGACGCTGCGGGAGGCCGTGCTCTATCTGACCGGCCTGAGCCAGCGCGACCTGTACGGCAGCAGCTACCGGGTCAAGGAGGAGATCACGGTCAGCGACCTGGCCGCCCGCACCCAGCACGTGATCACCCGACAGACCGACGTCATCCGCAACCAGCTCGCCCGCAACCGGGTCGCGATGATCACCGGGACCGGGCGTTTCGCGGACGCGCACTCCATCTGGGTCGACGCCGGCTCGGGACGCGAGTCGAAGGTGACGTTCGACAAGGCCATCATCGCGGCCGGCACCCGCCCGGCCCGCCCGGACAGCGTCGACTTCGACGACCGGACCATCGTGGACTCCGACGGCGTCATCAACCTCCAGGCCGTCCCCCGCAGCATGGTCGTGGTCGGCGCCGGTGTGATCGGCATGGAGTACGCGTCGATGTTCGCCGCCCTCGGCACCAAGGTGACCGTCGTGGAGCGCCGCGATCGGATGCTTGAGTTCTGCGACGACGAGGTCGTCGAGTCGCTGAAGTACCACCTGCGTGACCTGTCGGTGGCGTTCCGCTTCGGCGAGGAGGTCGCCGCGGTGGAGAAGCACCAGACCGCGGCGCTGTGCATCCTCAAGAGCGGCAAGAAGATCGTCGCGGACACCGTCATGTACTCGGCCGGCCGGCAGGGCCAGACCGACGACCTGGCTCTGGAGGCGGCCGGGCTGGCGGCGGACCGACGCGGCCGGATCGCTGTCGACGCCAACTACCGCACCCCGGTCGACAACATCTACGCCGTCGGCGACGTGATCGGCTTCCCGGCGTTGGCGTCCACCTCGATGGAGCAGGGCCGGCTGGCCGCGCAGCACGCCTGCGGCGAGCCGATCCGCGAGATGCACGGCCTGCAACCCATCGGCATCTACACCATCCCGGAGATCAGTTTCGTCGGCCAGACCGAGGCCGAGCTGACCGACTCGTCGACGCCGTTCGAGGTGGGCATCGCGCGCTACCGCGAGCTGGCCCGTGGCCAGATCGTGGGCGACTCGTACGGGATGCTGAAGCTGCTCGTCTCCCCCGAGGACGGCCGACTGCTCGGGGTGCACGTGTTCGGCACCGCGGCGACCGAGATCGTCCACATCGGGCAGGCGGTGATCGGCTGCGGCGGCACGATCGACTACCTGGTCGACGCCGTGTTCAACTACCCGACCCTGGCCGAGGCGTACAAGGTGGCCGCGTTGGACGCCTCCAACAAGATCCGCAACATCACCCGCATCGACGGCTGACCCCGGACCCCCACCCCCACCCCCACCCCCAACCCCACCCCCAACCCCGGCCCCGACCCCGGTGATCAAGAGGTTTGCGTCACGACACGCCGGGACGAGTGACGCAAACCTCTTGATCACGAGGGTGGAGCGGGGGTGGGACCGTGGGTTTTAGCGGGGGGCGCAGGTGGGGGTCAGGGTGCCGGCGGTGCCGGTGCCTTGGAAGCCGAACTCCGTGGACTGTCCGGCCCCGACCTGGCCGTTGTAGGACACGTTCGTCCAGTTCGTCGTGCCGCTGTTACCGCTGCGGTCGGCGCTCCAGGCGTTGGTGACGGTCGCGCCGGACGGCAGCGTGAGCGTCACGGTCCACCCGTTGAGGGCCGACGAGCCGGCGGTCACCCGTACGTTCGCCACGAAGCCGCCGTTCCACTGGTTCACCGTCACCGACGCCGAGCAGCCGGTCTGCCCCGGCGGCGGGGTCGTGGGCGGAGGCGTCGTGGGCGGCGGGGTGGTGGGCGGAGGCGTCGTCGGCGGCGGGGTCGTCGGCGGCGGAGTGGTGGGCGGCGGGGTCGTCGGGTTGGTACCGCTGTTCAGCGCCGCGAGCACGGCGTCGTACGCGGCCTTCTGCCCGCTGCTGTTGAACAGCAGCGGCGTCTGCGAGGACCGCCACGAGTCGCTGTCGCGGATGCCCCACACGGTGATGCCGTTGCAGCGCGGCACCGCCAGGCAGTCCTCGACCACGGCGCGGTACGTGTTCGCCGGAGCGCCCTGGATGTCCAGCTCGGTGATCTGCACGTCCACGCCCAGCGCCGCGAAGCTCGACAGCGTGGTGCGGTAGTTGCTGGCGTACGGGGAGTCGTTGTTGAAGTGCGACTGGAATCCGACGCAGTCGATCGGCACGCCACGGGCCTTGAAGTCGCGGACCATGTTGTAGACGCCCTGGGTCTTGGCCCAGGTCCAGTTGTCGGTGTTGTAGTCGTTGTAGCAGAGCTTCGCGCCCGGGTCCGCGGCCCGTGCGGCGCGGAACGCGGCCTCGATCCAGTCGTTGCCGGTGCGCTGCAGGTTCGAGTCTCGACGGCCACCGGAGTTGCCGTCGGCGAACGCCTCGTTCACCACGTCCCAGGAATAGATCTGTCCCCGGTAGTGGGTCGCCACCTGCGTCACGTGGTTGAGCATCGCGTTGCGCAGCGCGGTGCCCTCCATGCCCTGCATCCACCCCGGCTGCTGGCCGTGCCAGGCCAGGGTGTGACCGCGTACCTGCATTCCGTGGCTGCGTGCGTGGTTGACGATCGGATCCGCCTGGGTGTAGCGGAACTGACCCTGCTGCGGCTCGGTCGCGTCGATCTTCATCTCGTTCTCGGCCGTCACCATGTTGAACTCGCGGTTCAAGATCGTGGTGTACGCGCTGTCCGAGAGCTTGTTCGCGGCCACCGCCGTACCGAAGTAGCGGCCCTTCTCCGCCGCGGACGCGCCCAGGGTGGTTCCGGCGGACGCGGGCGTCACCAGGACCAGCGCCATGCCGGCGGCGAGAGCGCCCGCGCCGCTCAGCGCGATCACGGCTCTCGATGCCGCCTTCCATCTCGTTCTGCTCATCGTGCGACTCCGTTTGTCGATGGTGGTGGGTGGTCAGGAGACCGCGCAGGTGGCCCCGTTGAGGGCGAACGACGAGGGCTTGCCGGTGCCGCCGGTGTGGGTGGCCTGGAAACCGATCTCGACCGACGCGTTCGGCGCGATGGTGCCGTTGTAGGAGACGTTGCGGGCGGTTACCGCTCCGCTCGTCGGGGAGTAGGTGGCGTTCCAGCCGTTGGTGATGGTCTGGCCGCTGGGCAGCGTGAAGGTCAGCGCCCACCCGTTGACGGCGGCGGTTCCGGTGTTGGTGATGGTCACGCTCGCGGTGAGACCCGAGTTCCAGGCGTTGACCGTGTATCCGACGCGGCACGCGCCCGCACTCGGCGGCGGCGTGGTCGGCGGCGGAGTCGTCGGGGGCGGCGTGGTGGGTGGCGGCGTAGTCGGGGGCGGCGTGGTCGGGGGCGGAGTCGTCGGCGGCGGCGTCGTCGGTGGGGGCGTCGTCGGGGGCGGCGTCGTGCCGTCCAGGCCGAAGAAGCGGATCACCTGGGCGGCGTCGACCGGGATGTTGTGCGTGACGCCCTGCATGCTGATCGCCTCGACCGGTGCCATCGGGCCGCTGCTGCCGTACCGGGTGCGGGTGTACCCGGACTGCGGGGAGTCGGTGTACGTCGGGGTCTGGCTCAGACCGTGGACGTTCGTCCACTGCTTGATCTGCTCGCCGAAGTTCGGGTAGCGCAGCGTCTCGTCGCTGGTGCCGTGCCAGATCTGCATCCGCGGTCGCCGGCCGGTGTAGCCGGGGTACGCCCCGCGGACCAGGTCACCCCACTGCTGCGCGGTCTTGATGGACTGCCCGTTCGCGCACTCGCTGTTCCACTCCGAGGTGCCCCCGGTGGCGAAGCAGGCGAACGGCACCCCGGCGAACGACGCGCCCGCCGCGAACACGTCCGGGTAGTCGCCGAGCATGACGTTGGTCATCATCGCGCCCGACGAGGTGCCGGTGGCGAAGACGCGGTCCGGGTCGGCGGAGTACCGCTGCTTCACGTAATCGATCATCGACACGAGCCCGACCGGGTCGCTGCCGCCACCTCGGCGCAGCGCCTGCGGCGAGGCCACGTCCCAGCACTTGCTGCTGCGCGTCGCCGACGGGTAGATGACAATGAATCCATACCGGTCGGCGAGGGACGCGTACTGCGTGCCGGAGTAGAAGGCGGGGCCCGTTCCGGTGCAGTAGTGCAGGGCGAGCAGGATTCCTGGCCGGGATGCGACCCGGTCCGGGACGTACAGATGCATCTGGAGGTTTGTGGGGTTGTTGCCGAAGCCGGTCACCTGGGTGAGCGTCGCGGCTGATGCGGGGGTGGCGAACGCCAGCGCGGCGGCGGCGACTGTCGCGACCGCCGTGAGGACGCCGAGCAGCCTTGTCTTCAGTGTCATGGTTCGCGATTCCTCGGGAGAATGGCGCATGGAAGGGGGTTAGTCGAGGACTGCCCTTCGCCCGACCGTGACCGCGGCTCGCGTGACCGATGTCAGCTTCGATCGAGCACACTCGATTGTCAAGGCTTCCGGAAACCTTTCGGGGCAAGGGATTGGGCGGCCACCTGCGCACGGGTGCGGGCCCGCCGAACCGTTCGGCGCCGGCCGCCGGCGGGATATTATCGGCACGTTCCCGGTAAGCAGAACGTCCTCGTGTGCACCCCCTACGACCCCCGTAGGCACGAAGGAGATCGCGTGAAGATCGTCGATGCCCGGGTCATCGTGACCTGTCCGGGCCGCAACTTCGTCACCCTCAAGATCGTCACTGACGAGGGCGTCACCGGCGTCGGGGACGCCACCCTCAACGGCAGGGAGCTGGCCGTCGCGTCGTACCTGTCCGACCACGTGGCGCCGCTGCTGATCGGCCGGGACCCGGCGCGGATCGAGGACACCTGGCAGTACCTGTACCAGGGCGCGTACTGGCGGCGCGGGCCGGTCACGATGAGCGCGATCGCCGCGGTGGACACCGCGCTGTGGGACATCAAGGGCAAGGTGGCGGGCCTGCCGGTCTACCAGCTGCTCGGCGGTCGGTCCCGCGAGGGCGTCACGGTGTACGGCCACGCCAACGGCGAGACCGTCGAGGAGGTCCTGGTCGAGGTCGCCCGCTACGTCGACCTCGGCTACCGGGCGGTCCGGGTGCAGTGCGGTGTGCCGGGCCTGCCCAAGACGTACGGGGTCAGCGCCGACAAGCTCTTCTACGAGCCGGCCGACGCGGCGCTGCCCAGTGAGGCCACCTGGTCGACGCCGCGCTACCTGACCCACGTGCCCACCGTGTTCGCCCGGGTCCGCGACGAGTTCGGCCCCACCCTGCGGTTGCTGCACGACGTGCACCACCGGCTCACGCCCATCGAGGCGGCTCGGCTCGGCCAGAGTCTGGAGCCCTACGCGCTGACCTGGATGGAGGATCCGGTCCCCGCCGACCTCCAGGAGGGCTTCCGGCTGATCCGGCAGCACACCACCACCCCGATCGCCGTGGGCGAGGTCTTCAACAGCGTCTTCGACGCGGCGCAGCTCATCCGGGAACAGCTCATCGACTACATCCGGGCCACGGTGGTGCACGCCGGCGGCATCACCCACCTGCGGCGCATCTTCGACCTCGCCGCGCTGCACCACGTCCGCAGCGGCTCACACGGCGCCACCGACCTGTCGCCCGTGTGCATGGCCGCCGCGCTCCAGCTCGACATCTCGATCCCCAACTTCGGCCTGCAGGAGTACATGCGGCACACCGCGCAGACCGACGAGGTGTTCCCGCACGGCTACCACTACGCCGACGGCTACCTGCATCCCGCCGAGACTCCGGGGCTGGGCGTCGACATCGACGAGGAGGCGGCGGCCCGCTACCCGTACGCGCCCGCGTACCTGCCGGTGAACCGGTTGGAGGACGGGACCGTACACCCCTGGTGAGCGCGACAGCGCCGGTGCTCCGGCCGGCCCGATCGGGCCGGCCGGATCAGTGGTTGGGCCCCCCCCCCGCGTCGGGCCCCCCCGCCGTGCGGGAGAAGTACGAGTTGATGTGGTACCGCCCCACGAGATAGG